>CAYRFX010000088.1:0-7878 GCA_964423665.1 uncultured Bacteroidaceae bacterium
CTCGTCGCGCAACTTGCGGGCTGTGATAATCTGACCGGCTTTCAGGTTCTCTGAATCGCCTGCATCAACAACTACCTTCTTGCCCCAAATGCGGTCGTTCTCCTCCTGGAACTGCAATTTATCAACAACCTGTTGCTCCAAGAAGCGTGTATCACCGGGCTCGTTAATCTGCACCTTGCGCATCATCTGACGAACGATAATCTCAAAGTGCTTGTCATTAATCTTCACACCCTGTGAACGATAAACGTCCTGTGCCTCGTTTACGATATATTCCTGAACAGCGGTTGAACCCTTGATAGCCAATATGTCAGAGGGTGTTACAGCGCCATCGGAGAGGGGTGTACCTGCACGAACATAGTCGCCGTCCTGAACAAGAATCTGTTTTGATAGAGCTACAAGATATTTCTTGACATCACCCACCTTTGAGGTTACGATAATCTCGCGGTTACCACGTTTAACCTTGCCCATTGAAACCTCACCATCGATTTCCGATACAACTGCGGGGTTAGAGGGGTTACGAGCTTCAAAGAGCTCTGTTACACGGGGAAGACCACCGGTGATATCGCCTGCACCACCAAACACGCGAGGTATCTTCACAAGCACATCACCGGCTTTCAGTGTCTGCTTATCGTCGATAACAACGTGACCACCCACGGGGAGGTTGTATGTGTGCAGTACCACACCATTTTCGTCTTTGATGTGAACGGTAGGTATCTTTGTCTTGTCCTTAGACTCTATAATCACAATCTCGTGCAAGCCTGTACTTTCGTCGGTCTCAACCTTATATGTGATATTGTCGATAACAGACTCGAACTCGGCCTGACCGGCAACCTCGGTAACGATAACCGCGTTGAAGGGGTCCCAAGCGGCAATCACCTTGCCGGGTTCCACTACATCACCCTCGGCTGCATAAAGTTTTGAACCATAGGGAATGTTGTGTGCAGAAAGCACAATACCGGTGTTGATGTCAATGAAACGCACCTCGCTCAAACGGCTCACCACAATCTTAACGGGAGAGCCATCGGTATCGATGGTGTCAACAGTGCGGAGCTCCTCGAAACCAAGGCGTGATGCATGTTTAGCCTTGATGGTTGCATCGGCTGCAACGTTACCCGCGGTACCTCCGGCGTGGAATGTACGAAGTGTAAGCTGTGTACCCGGCTCACCGATTGATTGTGCCGCAATAACACCCACAGCCTCGCCCTTCTCAACCATACGGCTGGTTGCAAGGTTGCGACCATAACATTTGGCACAAACACCATGCTTAGACTCACATGTGAGTACTGAGCGGATTTCAACGCTCTCGATGGGCGATTTCTCAATCTCCTCGGCAATAGCCTCGGTGATGAGCTCACCTGCGCCAACAAGAACCTTGCCTGTTGTGGGATCGACAACATCATGCACTGATACACGACCCAAGATACGCTCGCTGAGCTTTGCAATAACCTCATCGCCATTCTTGAGGGCTGTACATACAAGACCGCGCAGTGTGCCGCAATCCTCCTCGTTGATGATTACATCGTGAGATACATCGACAAGACGACGTGTGAGGTAACCGGCATCGGCTGTTTTAAGAGCGGTATCGGCAAGACCCTTACGAGCACCGTGAGATGAAATAAAGTACTCAAGCACAGAAAGACCCTCCTTAAAGTTAGAAAGAATTGGGTTCTCGATAATCTGTGCACCCTCAGAACCTGCCTTTTGGGGTTTAGCCATAAGACCACGCATACCCGAGAGCTGACGAATCTGGTCTTTTGAACCACGGGCTCCGGAGTCGAGCATCATATATACTGAGTTGAAGCCTTGGTCATCGGCTGAAATTGTCTTCATAAGAACATCGGCAAGGTCGCTATTAACGTGTGTCCACTCATCGACAACCTTGTTGTAACGCTCCTTATCGGTGATAAGACCGAGGTTATACTCTGCCAAAATCTCCTCAACCTTTTCGTTGCCTTTACGAACAAGCTCAGCCTTCTCCTCGGGAATGATTACATCGTCGAGGTTGAACGACAAGCCGCCCTTGAATGCCATATAGTATCCGAGATTCTTAATTCCATCGAGGAACTCTGCCGAGCGGGCAACACCCACGCGCTTAATAACCTCTGTAATAATATCACGGAGAGATTTTTTAGAAATAATTGTGTTTATGAAGCCCATCTCGCGGGGAACCACCTGATTCACGATGATACGTCCTACAGATGTTTCGCGCAATACCTGTACATAATCGCCATTCTCATCGCGATCCTCAACCATAACCTTAACCGGTGCGTGAATATCTACACGACCTTGGTTGTAGGCGATAAGCGCCTCCTCGGGACCATAGAATGTCATACCACAACCCTTTGCACCATCACGCAATTTGGTGATGTAGTAGAGACCAAGTACCATATCCTGCGAAGGAACGGTGATAGGTGCTCCGTTTGAGGGGTTGAGAATATTGTGCGATTGAAGCATTAGCATCTGAGCCTCCAGAACAGCCTCGTTACTCAAAGGCAAGTGAACAGCCATCTGGTCACCGTCAAAGTCGGCGTTGAACGCTGTACATGCCAACGGGTGCAGCTGGATTGCCTTGCCCTCAATCATCTTGGGTTGGAATGCCTGAATACCCAAACGGTGAAGTGTCGGTGCACGGTTGAGCAACACGGGGTGTCCCTTCATAACGTGCTCCAAGATATCCCAAATAATGGGCTCGCGACGATCTACAATCTTCTTTGCCGACTTAACAGTCTTAACAATACCGCGCTCGATAAGCTTGCGTATAACGAAGGGCTTGTAGAGCTCTGCTGCCATGAGCTTGGGAATACCGCACTCACCCATTTTGAGCTCGGGACCTACAACAATTACCGAACGTGCTGAGTAATCGACACGCTTACCGAGAAGGTTCTGACGGAAACGTCCTTGCTTACCTTTCAAACTGTCTGAAAGAGACTTCAAAGGACGGTTGGCGTCGGATTTCAAAGCGCTTGCTTTGCGTGAGTTGTCGAAGAGTGAATCGACAGCCTCCTGCAGCATACGTTTCTCGTTACGCAAGATAACCTCGGGAGCTTTAATCTCTATGAGTTTCTTCAAACGATTGTTTCGTATGATTACGCGACGATAGAGGTCGTTAAGGTCCGAAGTTGCGAAACGACCACCATCAAGTGGTACCAAAGGACGCAATTCGGGGGGAATAACGGGAATAACGTTCATAATCATCCACTCGGGACGGTTGTTGCCGTTAGATGCCGCCATTGATGAACGGAAAGACTCCACTACCTGCAAGCGTTTCAAAGCCTCGTTCTTGCGTTGCTGCGACATATCTGTGTTGGCACGGTTACGCAACTCGTATGAGAGTGAATCGAGGTCGATGCGCGCCAAAAGGTCCTGAATAGCCTCGGCACCCATCTTGGCAATGAACTTGTTAGGGTCGCTGTCATCGAGGTATTCATTACCCTCGGGCAGATTATCCATAATGTTCAAATACTGCTCCTCTGTCAAGAGCTGATATGTATCAACACCATCGAGAATATCTTCTTTACCGGGAACCTCCTGACGGGACTCGTCGGATTTGCGCGCCATGACACCGGGCTGTATAACTATATATTTCTCATAGTAAATTACAGCATCGAGCATCTTGGTGGGAAGACCGAGCAGATAACCTATTTTATTGGGCAATGAACGGAAATACCAGATATGAGCCACAGGAACAACTAACTGAATGTGTCCCATACGCTCGCGACGCACCTTTTTCTCTGTTACCATTACACCGCAACGGTCGCAGACGATGCCTTTGTAGCGAATACGTTTGTATTTTCCACAGTGGCATTCATAGTCCTTGACAGGACCGAAGATACGCTCGCAGAACAATCCGTCACGCTCGGGCTTATATGTACGGTAGTTGATTGTCTCGGGCTTCAACACCTCACCACAAGAATTACCCAAAATCTCTTGCGGTGAAGCAAGACCAATGGTAATCTTTGTAAAATTTGTTTTTGTCTTTGATTCTTTTCTAAAAGCCATAGTTGTATATTGACAAACGTGATGGAATTAATTATTCAAATGAAATACTCAAACCTAAACCGCGGAGCTCATGCAACAACACGTTGAGAGACTCGGGCAATGAGGGTGTAGGCATGGGATCGCCTTTAACAATAGCCTCGTATGCCTTTGAACGACCGGCAACATCGTCGGACTTGATGGTGAGAATCTCTTGCAGAATGTGCGCAGCACCAAATGCCTCGAGCGCCCAAACCTCCATCTCTCCAAAACGCTGTCCTCCGAACTGTGCCTTACCACCAAGCGGCTGCTGTGTGATGAGCGAGTAGGGACCGATTGAACGTGCGTGCATCTTATCCTCAACCATGTGTCCGAGTTTAAGCATGTAGCTCACACCCACTGTTGCAGGCTGATCGAACTGCTCACCTGTGCCACCATCGTAGAGATAGGTCTTACCAAAACGGGGGATACCGGCTTTGTCAGTCCATGTGCAAAGGTCGTCGAGTTTTGCACCATCAAAGATGGGTGTTGCAAACTTAACACCAAGCTCTTTACCGGCACGACCGAGAACAGTCTCGAATATCTGACCGATATTCATACGAGAGGGCACACCCAGCGGGTTAAGGATAATATCAACGGGAGTACCATCTGCCAAGAAGGGCATATCCTCCTGACGAACCACGCGAGAAACAATACCTTTGTTACCGTGGCGACCCGCCATCTTATCACCGACACCAATCTTACGTTTCTTGGCAATATATACTTTTGCCATCTTCATTGTGCCCGAGGGCAGCTCATCACCAATAGTGAGAGCAAACTTCTCGCGCTTAACCTGTGCATCAAGTTCTTTATACTTGTGCAAATAGTTTATAATGAGGGCACGGATAAGGTCGTTGGTGTGGGCATCGGCTGTCCACTTGCTCAGCTGAACCGAATCGTAGTTGAGAGCCTCAAGCTCACCTTTCATAAATTTAGCACCCTTGGCAATGACCTCGGTTCCCATAAAGTCTTTTACACCCTGAGAAACACGGCCATCGATGAGTGTGAGCAACTTGTTCACAAGAATCTCTTTCAACTCACCAACTTTCTGCATAAACTCATCATCGATTTTAGGCAACTTAGCCTTGTCGGCAAGCTTTGCGGAACGGCTCTTCTCGGCTTTCTGGAAGAGACGACGACCGATAACAACTCCTTGCAACGAGGGAGACGCCTTCAATGATGCGTCCTTAACATCACCCGCTTTATCGCCAAAGATTGCGCGGAGGAGTTTCTCCTCGGGAGTGGGATCAGATTCACCTTTAGGTGTGATTTTACCTATAATAATATCACCGGGCTTAACATATGCTCCCACGCGGATAATACCATTCTTGTCCAAATCCTTGGTAGCATCCTCGCTTACGTTGGGGATATCATATGTAAACTCCTCCATACCACGTTTGGTCTCGCGTACCTCCAAAGAGAGTTCATCAACGTGAACAGATGTCAAGACATCTTCACGCACTACACGCTCGTTGAGCACGATGGCATCCTCGTAGTTATAACCCTTCCACGGCATATAAGCTACCAAGAGGTTCTTGCCAAGTGCAAGTTCACCAGCCTGTGTAGAATAACCCTCTGTGAGAATATCACCGGCTTTAACAACCTGCCCTTTGTTGCAAATGGGACGGAGGTCGATGGTCATATTCTGGTTGGTACGACGGAACTTGGGTATAATATACTCCTTGGAAGCGGGTTCGAAGCTAACGAACTCCTCCTCCTCGGTGCGGTCATATTTGATTACAATTCTTGATGCATCTACAAATTCAACGACACCGTCGCCCTCGGCAACAATCTGTGTACGAGAATCCTCAACCAGCTGTCTCTCGATACCGGTACCAACAATAGGAGCCTCGGTAGTGAGCAAAGGAACTGCCTGGCGCATCATGTTTGAACCCATCAACGCACGGTTGGCATCGTCGTGCTCCAAGAAGGGGATGAGCGATGCTGCGATAGATGCAATCTGCTGGGGAGATACGTCCATGAGCTCTACATTTTCGGGAGCCACAACAGGGTAATCTGCATCTTGACGGGTTTTTACCTTTTTAAGTATGAAGTTTCCTTTTTCGTCAAGGGGAGCATTACCCTGAGCAATTATCTTGCCCTCCTCCTCCTCGGCGGTGTAGTAAACAACATTATCATTATTTATATCAACTTTGCTGTTAGCCGCTGTTCTATAAGGGGTAACAATAAAGCCGAGTTCATTTATCTTCGCATAGATACACAATGACGAAATAAGTCCGATGTTGGGACCCTCAGGGGTCTCAATGGGACAAAGACGACCATAGTGTGTGTAGTGAACGTCACGAACCTCGAAACCTGCACGCTCACGAGAAAGACCGCCGGGGCCGAGAGCCGAAAGACGACGTTTGTGTGTGATTTCTGCAAGAGGGTTGGTCTGGTCCATGAACTGAGACAGCGCATTAGTACCAAAGAAGGTATTAATTACTGCTGAAACGGTTTTTGCGTTGATGAGGTCAGTGGGAGTAAACACCTCGTTATCGCGCACATTCATTCTCTCGCGAATGGTGCGTGCCATACGAGCCAAACCTATTGCAAACTGGTTAGAAAGCTGCTCGCCCACTGTGCGGACACGACGGTTGCTCAAGTGGTCTATATCATCGACAACAGCTTTTGAGTTTACAAGACCTATCAAATATTTGATAATCTCAATAATATCCTCCTTGGTGAGTACGCGAACCGACATATCGGTTGAAAGACCGAGTTTGCGGTTTATACGATAGCGACCTACATCGCCAAGGTCATAACGTTTCTCAGAGAAGAAGAGGTTGTTGATAACCTCGCGGGCGCTTGCATCGTCAGCAGGGTCGGCGTTACGCAACTGCTTGAAAATCTGATATACAGCCTCGCGCTCTGAGTTTGTGGGGTCTTTATCAAGAGTATTGAAGATGAGAGAATGGTCAATGGCGTCGGCACCCTCGTTCTCCTTATGAAGAAGGATAGTCTCGACACCGCTCTCCAATATGCGGTCAACAAGCTCCTGATCAAGAATCTTGCCACGCTCTACAATAATCTCGCTGCGCTCGATTGATGTAATCTCACCGGTATCGGGATCTACATAATCCTCTTGAGTGGTGGTTACAACACGACCTGCCATCATGCGACCGAGCACCTTTTTCATATTTGTTTTTGTAACTTTGAACTCCTCGGCAAGGTCGAATATATCAAGAATATCCTTGTCCGATTCAAAGCCTATGGCGCGCAACAAAGTTGTTACGGGCAATTTCTTCTTACGGTCGATGTATGCATACATCACATTATTGATGTCGGTAGCGAACTCAATCCAAGAGCCCTTGAAAGGAATAATGCGTGCCGAATACAAGGGAGTACCGTTTGCGTGTACACTCTGACCGAAGAACACACCGGGTGAACGGTGCAACTGAGAAACCACAACACGCTCTGCACCATTGATAATAAATGTACCTTGCTTGGTCATGTAAGGAATGGGACCAAGGAATACATCTTGTATCACTGTATCAAAATCCTCATGATCGGGGTCGGTACAGTAAAGTTTCAACTTTGCTTTAAGGGGAACACTATAAGTGAGACCGCGCTCCAAGCACTCGGTTATAGAGTAACGTGGCGGGTCGATGTAATAGTCCAGAAACTCCAATACAAAGTTATTCCTCGTATCGGTGATAGGGAAGTTCTCTGCAAATACTTTGTAAAGACCATCGTTCACACGTTTTTCGGGGGGAGTATCCAATTGGAGGAAATCCTCGAAAGATTTCAATTGCACTTCCAAAAAGTCCGGACAAGGCATCGGATCTTTTATAGAAGCAAAGTTAATTCTTTGATTATCAGTTTTTAGCGACATTGTGGAAGAATGTTTTAGAACTTACTTAT
>CAYRFX010000089.1:0-7708 GCA_964423665.1 uncultured Bacteroidaceae bacterium
GGATGTACAACTTTTTTCATAACAATCTTTTTAGAAATTAACTCCGCCAACGGGTAAAATCAATATTTATCGTACGATACAACCTTATTCCACTCCTTGCGTATCTTTTTGCGTTTGGGCTTTGTAGCATACCCAAGGGCAACGATAAGCATCAGACGTTTCTTTTCAGGGATACCTGTGAGTTGCTTTATCTTCTTCTCATCGAACCAGCCGAGAATACAACTCCCCACCCCTTCATCTTCGGCGGCAAGGGTTATGTATGCCGAGGCTATCCCCAAATCCATCATGGGGAAATCCTTATCCTTGATACCGCAACCGAAACGTGAAGTAAAATTTGTGGGTTCGTGAGTTATGAGTATCAACGCAGAGGAGTCCTTTACAAACTTATTTATTCCCAGGCTTGATGTAGCCTTGCCCACCAGTGGCAACAGCTCTTTATCGGTGATAACGGTAAAATGCCACGGCTGCCCGTTGCATGCCGACGGAGCAAGCCTGCCCGCCTCTACAATGCGCTGCAACACATCTTCATCGATAGTGCGCCCCGCTTCAAAGGCGCGATCGCTTTGGCGGGCCTGTGCAAGTTCAAGGAAACTCTTCATCGCGGTGTTATTTTTTTATCATTCGGGCAATGTATTTGCCAATAATATCAAACTCGATATTTACGCGGGTACCCACCTTTATTGTGTGGAAATTTGTATGCTCATAAGTGTAAGGGATTATTGCCACCTTGAATGTATCATCGGTGGGCTCGCACACAGTGAGACTCACTCCGTTTACCGTTACAGAACCTTTATCTACAGTGAGATAACCTTTTGCCGCCATCTCTTCATCATGCTTGTAGCGGAAAGTGTAATACCAGCTGCCATCGGCATCTTTCACATCGATGCACTCGGCTGTCTCATCAACGTGTCCTTGAACAATATGCCCATCGAGACGCCCATTCATCATCATGCTGCGCTCAACATTTACCTTGTCGCCCACAGCAAGAATACCAATGTTGGAACGTTCAAGCGTTTCATGCATGGCTGTTACGGTATATTCCTCTCCTTCAATATTTACCACTGTGAGGCAAACTCCATTGTGAGACACACTCTGGTCTATTTTGAGTTCGTTAGTAAACGAGCATTTGAGTGTGAGATGCAGGTTACCCTGCTCACGCACCAATTTGGTTACTGTTGCAAATTCTTCAACTATTCCTGAAAACATATTCCTTATCTGTTTTTAATTTGTTTGCGAATATAAATAAGTTATCTAAAATCTCTGCAATATCGAATGTTACAAATGGTTAATTGTTGTAGCGTGGGATACGGAACAAGATTGAAAACACCACCATGAGCCCGATGAGCATGGGGTAATAAAGGTGGGGAATTATGGCAACCGGAGAGACTGCTGCCAGACCCGATGCCATCAACAACTGTGCACCATAAGGTATTATTCCCTGTACAAAGCACGATGTTGTATCCATGATGCTTGCCGAACGGCGGGGAGCAATATCAAATGTGCGGGAAATATCGCGTGCGATTCCACCGGTAGAGAGAATTGCTATTGTGTTGTTTGCCGTGCATAGGTTTGAAAGAGCCGTGAGAAGTGCGATGGAAAATTCCGCAGCACGTTGTGAACGCACCTTGTATGTCACGGCGCGGATAAGGAATTCCAAGCCACCATTCATTCTCACAATCTCCAAAAGACCGCCTGCAAGCATTGTTACCACAATGAGCTCCCCCATTGAGGCTATGCCGGTGCCCAAAGAAGAGAATATATCCACCACCCCGATTGAACCTGTAAACAAGCCTATGAGTGCGGCAATTATTATACCCGTAACAAGCACCACAAGCACATTCATGCCACAGAGCGCTGTTACAATTACCACGATATAGGGAATTATCTTTATACAATCAACTGCTGTAAATGGCATGGGAGCGGCAGAACCCATATCGGTTCCGCTGAATATATATAGCAGCATGGTTGTTATTGCTGCAGGAAGAACCAATAGGAAATTTGTTTTGAACTTGTCGCGCATGGAGCAACCTTGCGACTGTGTCGCTGCGATTGTGGTGTCGGAGATGAACGAGAGATTGTCGCCAAAGAATGAGCCTCCCACAACTATTGCCACCAACCATGCCACATTGCAGTCTATCTGCGATGCAAGAGTTGTAACCACCGGTGTCAATGCCACAATAGTGCCCACAGATGTACCTATCGACATTGAGATGAAACATGCTGCCACAAAGATTCCCAACGGCAAGAAATTCTCGGGAATGAGACGCAGAGTGAGTGCCACGGTGGAATCTACCGCACCCATGCTTTTTGCAAGGGCGGCAAAGGCACCGGCAAGAACAAAAATCCACACCATGAGCATTACACGGGAGTTGGCTGCGCCACGGGAAAATGTTTTTATTTTTTCATCTAATGTGTTGCCGTTGCGGGTTATGGCTATTGCATATACAGCCGATACCATAAACGCTGCAGTAATGGGGATTTTATAGAAATCGCCTGCCACGACAGAGCCTGCAAGGTAAATTGTGAGCAACAAGGCTATGGGCGAGAGAGCAAGCATGCCGCGTTTTACATTATTTATATTCATTGAGTAGAAAATATTACAATTAGTATTTTAGAGAATATTTACAGAATTTTGCGCGAAGATAGGTATAAATTGCCAATTTAACAATTAGAGAAGATGATAAAGAAGTTTCGTTGTTAAATATGGCTTATTCGTATATTGTTTAATTCTTTTTGAATAAATTTGCCCAAGAAAAATTAAACCATTCAGTTCTTTTATAATCAAAGAGTCAATATAAATTTTATTTATTATGTTGAGAAGAAAAATTTTATTTGCAACTCTTTTGTTCTCATTAGGTGGCGCAACGGCACAGACTCAGCAGCTGTGGAGTTTGAAAGATTGCATTGACTATTCCATGGAGCACAACATACAGTTGAAGATGGAAAAACTCTCTTTGGAGGAGAGTGATATAAATGTGAAGAGCGCAAAAGCGGCACTTTTCCCCTCTCTATCGTTCAGTACAAGCCAGAACGGGCGTTATCAGCCCTATTTTGATGATGCAGGCAGCTCTTTTGTAACTTCAGATGGCTCGGGTGGCAGCCGTGTAAGTTCTTCGCAGGATCACTTCAGTTACTCGGGCAGTTATGGGATAAATGCCGGCATGACACTGTTCAATGGTGGAAAGAATGTAAATAACATAAAACAGCAGAAGGTTACCCGCAATATAGCTGAGCTCAGTGTTAAGGAACGCGAGAACTACCTCAAAGAAGAGATTGCCAAGTTGTTTGTGCAGATTCTTTATTCAAAGGAGGCTGTTGAGGTGAGCAAGGCTGCCTTAGAGGCTGCATCAGAGAGCCTAAAACAAGGTGAGGCTAAATATGAAGTGGGGAAAATAGCACGCAGCGAGGTGGTGCAGTTGCAATCACAGGTAAACAATGCCGAATATCAGATGGTAAACAGCGAAGCACAGCTTGCACAGTTCAAACTGCAACTGAAACAATTGTTGGAGATTACCGATGAACGTGATATTATGATTGCCACACCCGAGGCTGCCGATGCACTTGCTCTCACCCCGCCGGCTACCATAAACGAGGCTTATAATGCGGCTCTTGCATGCCGCCCCGAGATTGAGAGCAGCAAACTGGCAACCGAAAATTCGGATATTGCGATAAAGATTGCAAAAGCGGGTTACTACCCCACTTTGTCGTTGAATGCAGGTGCAGGTACAAGCAACAGCGACAGCAACAATGAGAGCTTTGGCCATCAAATGAAATATAATCTCAATGGTTCGGTGGGGGTTTCGCTATCTATCCCTCTTTATGATAATCGCAACACTAAAAGCAATATACAAAAAGCGAAGATACAAAAGACCAACAGCCAATTACAGGAATTGAGTGCACGCAAGGAACTTTACAGCACCGTGGAGACTCTGTGGCTCGATGTTAATAGTGCGCAAAAGAAATTTATCTCGGCACGCAGTAATGTGGAGAGTGCGCAGGCGAGCTACGACCTTGCGAGCGAACAATTCAGCGTGGGACTCAAAAATGCCACAGAGTTGCTCACCGAGCGCAGCAGCCTGCTTGCGGCACAGCAAGAGTATTTGCAGGCAAAATACACTGCCATACTCAATTTGCAGTTGTTGAAATTCTATATGGGACAGGATATCTTGTTTTAAGCAAGGTCCCGGCTAAGAATAAAGGAATTCTATTAAAAATAACAAAAATAATATAATATGAGAAGAAGAACTAAAAGAAGAGCACTGCTGCTTGCAGCATTTGCGGCGGTTGTCATTGGCACAGTTTGGTTGTTTGGCGGAAAAGGGCAGAAACTCCCCATCAAGATAAGCTACACGACGGTTGAGAAAAAAGATATTTGCAGCGGAGTAACTGCAACCGGCACAATAGAACCGGTAACCGAGGTTGAGGTGGGAACACAGGTCTCGGGTATCATCAGTAAAGTATATGTCGATTATAACAGCATTGTAAAGAAAGGTGATATTATTGCCGAGCTCGACCGCACAAATCTTATCAGCGAGCTTTCGAGCAGCGAAAATAACATGAAGAGCGCGCAGGTGGAGTATGAATATCAAAAGAAAAATCTTGAACGTACCACAAAACTGTATGAAAAAGGGCTTGTGAGTGCCGATGATTTTGACACGGCAAACCTCTCTTTCCAGAAGGCGAAAAACAGCTATGAGACTGCTAAATTCGGCGTGCAGAAGGCACGCACGAACCTGGGATATGCAACAATCACGTCGCCTATCGATGGCGTTGTGTTGAGCAAAGCTATCGAGGAGGGACAGACTGTGGCATCGTCATACAATACCCCCACTCTCTTTACCATTGCAGCCGACCTCACCGATATGCGTCTCATTGCCAATATCGACGAGGCTGATATTGGCAGCGTGGCAGTGGGACAGCGTTGTGTTTACACGGTTGACGCTTTCCCCAACGATCAATTTGAGGGCTTTGTCACACAGGTGCGCCAAGAGCCCACCACAACAAGCAATGTGGTTACATACGAGGTGGTTATTTCGGCTGCAAACCCCGATTTGAAACTTAAACCCGGGCTCACTGCAAATGTTACCATCTACACACTTGAAGAACTTGGTGTTGTTGCAGTGAGCAACAAGGCTCTGCGCTTTACACCCAACCCCACCTTGCTGGGCAAAGAATACACTATACGCGACTGCGAGGGGGAGAATAAATTGTGGTCGCTCGAAGGAAATACATTCTCGGCACACAGTGTTGGTGTTGGTATCACAAACGGCTCTCTCACAGAAATCACAAATGGAGTACCTTTGAACATGGAGGTTGTGAGCGAGGTGAGTGTAACTACAAACAGCACCTCGCAGGAGGCAAAAGAGCGCAGCCCGTTTGCTCCCGGCCCACGTAACAACAAGAAATAGTAAAAAAGATGAGCAAACCTATAATAGAACTTGAAAATGTCAAGAGGGAGTTTATCGTGGGCGAAGAGACTGTGCGCGCCTTGCGTGGTGTGAGCTTTACGATAACCGAGAACGAATTTGTAACCATCATGGGAACATCGGGCTCGGGAAAATCCACCCTACTCAACCTGCTTGGCTGTCTCGACACTCCCACAAGCGGCGAGTACAAGTTAGACGGAATACCCGTGCGCAAAATGAGCAAGAACCAGCGTGCCGGAATGCGCATGCGCAAGATTGGTTTTGTGTTTCAGAACTATAACCTATTGGCAAAAACCACAGCTGTGGAGAATGTAGAGCTGCCGCTTATGTATAATCCCCGTATAAATGCCGCAGAACGCAGGGCAAGAGCTGTGGAAGCACTGAAAGCCGTGGGGCTGGGCGACCGTCTTATGCACAAAAGCAACCAGATGAGTGGCGGACAGATGCAGCGTGTGGCTATTGCCCGCGCATTGGTAAACAACCCCGCTGTAATTCTTGCCGATGAAGCAACCGGTAACCTTGATACCCGCACCTCTTTTGAGATTCTCACCCTCTTCCAACGTTTGCACGCCGAGGGGCGCACAATTATTTTTGTTACGCACAACCCCGAGATTGCACAGTACAGCAGCCGTAATATTGTGCTGAAAGATGGAAGAATTAAAGAAGATACCGTGAATAACCATATTTTGTCGGCAGCAGAAACGCTTGCATCGCTACCGGTGCAGAACGATGATTAATAAGTTATTTGATATTTATATATGAATTTTACCAATCTATTCAAAATAGCCATCAGAGCCATTGCCGGCAATAAACTACGCGCCTTTCTCACCATGCTTGGAATAATCATAGGTGTGGCTTCTGTAATTACCATGCTTGCCATAGGACAAGGCTCAAAGCGGAGCATTCAGGCGCAAATATCCGAGATGGGGTCGAATATGATAATGATTCACCCGGGAGGCGACCGCCGCGGTGGCGTGCGACAAAGCAGTGCCGACATGCAGACACTGAAACTTGAAGATTACGAGACTTTGAAAAGCGAGGCGCAGTTGCTTTCTGCGGTAAGCCCCAGTGTCAATAGTTCGGGGCAGCTCATTCGGGGCAATCACAATACCCCCACCACTATCTATGGAATAAGCGAGGACCATCTAACCATCAGACAGCTTGAGATAAAAGATGGAGAGATGTTCAGTGAACAAGAGGTTAAGACTGCGGCAAAAGTGTGTCTTTTGGGCAAAACAGTTATTGACGAGTTGTTCCCCGACGGGGAAGACCCGGTGGGAAAGGTGGTACGTTTCAACAGCATACCATTCACGGTGGTCGGTACACTTGTACCCAAAGGATACAACAGCATGGGACAAGACCAAGATAACATTGTGCTTGCTCCTTATACAAGTGTTATGAAAAGAATTCTTGCAATAACACATTTGCAGGGAATAAATGCGTCGGCAATAGATGAAGATCTCACCGATAAAGCCATTGAAGAGGTTTCTGTAATTTTGCGACGCAACCATAAACTTGCCGATGGACAGGCAGACAATTTTACCATACGTTCACAACAGGAACTTAGCGAGATGATGAACAGTACCACGGATATGATGACCATTCTGCTTGGTTGCGTCGCAGGAATATCGCTTATTGTGGGCGGAATTGGAATTATGAATATCATGTATGTCTCGGTAACGGAACGTACAAAGGAGATTGGCTTGCGCATGTCGGTGGGTGCCCGTGGCATAGATATCTTGAGCCAGTTTCTCATTGAGGCTATCCTTATAAGCATCACCGGAGGTATTATAGGCGTGCTTGTGGGTGCCGGTTGCTCGTATCTTGTAAAAATACTTGCCCACTGGCCTATATACATACAGCCGTGGAGTGTTATTTTAAGCTTTGCCGTATGTACGCTAACCGGCATATTCTTTGGGTGGTACCCTGCCAAAAAGGCTGCCGACCTTGACCCTATTGAGGCGATAAGGTATGAATAATACAATAACTGCTGCAAAAAAAATGCAGCAGTTATTGTATCGGTCCATATAGTTAATTACTAAATTACTAATAATGAAGGTTAAATCTCGTGGTACAGAAGATTATAAATTCTGTATATTTGGTTATATCTGTTGTTTTTAATTAATTTTGTATTATCGAAGCAAATGAAAATACGATAATATAAATGCAAAAAATGCGGTCATTAATAACATTTATAACTCTTCTGACACTGCTTGGAGCAACTGCTCAAACACCCACAGACAGCGCAGCTATGCGTGCGTTGCAGGTGGGGCGCATAATGC
>CAYRFX010000090.1:0-7679 GCA_964423665.1 uncultured Bacteroidaceae bacterium
GTGCATATTTCAGTATATTGGCTGTGGAGCCTATGTAATCGGCAAGGGCAAGCACGCCACTCTTGCACTCGGGGTGGGCAAGCACTTTTGCATCGGGACGAGTGCTTTTCAGCTCCACAATTTTCTCTATTGAAAACTGCTCATGAACGTGGCAGCCGCCGTTCCACAGCTGCATATTGCGCCCTGTGACAGCATTAAGATAGCCTCCGAGGTTCTTGTCGGGAGCAAAGAGAATTTTCTCGTCCTTGTCAAAAGAATCTACCACGGCGCGAGCGTTTGAGGAGGTTACCACAATATCGGTGAGAGCCTTTACTGCAGCCGAGGTGTTAACGTATGCAACCACCTTGTAATCGGGGTGTTCGCGTTTGAAGGCTGCAAGCTCGGGAGCAGGGCAGCTGTCGGCAAGGGAGCAACCGGCATTCGCGTCGGGCAGGAGTACCAATTTATCGGGGCAGAGAATTTTGTTTGTCTCAGCCATAAAATGCACACCACACATCACTATTATATCGGCGTCGGTCTTTTCTGCCTGTTGTGCAAGGGCAAGGCTGTCGCCCACAAAATCGGCAACGTCCTGTATTGCGCCCTCGGTATAATAATGGGCAAGAATTACTGCATTTTTCTCTTTACACAACCTGCGTATCTCGCTTTTCAGGTCGATACCCTCGGGGATGGGCTCATCGACAAACCCTTTCTCTTTCCACTCCTGTTTAATCATATTGCAAATATTTTAGTTGCGTGACAAAGTTAATGTTTTTCTCGTATATATCGCATAAAAAACCATAAACAAGGAATAAAAAATGTTTAGGCAGGTTTTATAAAACCATAGAAAAATATATTGCAGGACCACCACAAGGAGTTACAGAGGGCCCCACCACCACATTATGTTTCTTAGCAAACGGGCGGGTGTAAATATAAGCACTGCCCACGCCCACTGCCGCACCGGCAAGCACGTCCCAGAAGTCGTGCCGTTTGGCATAAACACGTCCCCAGGCAACATAGGCACCAACGGCATAGGCAGGAGCACCCCACTCCCAACCATAGCGGTGCTGCAGATAGGCAGCACCGGCAAAGGCTACGGCAGTGTGATTCGAAGGAAAGGAGTGTTTGTCGCTCCCATCGGGGCGTTCCTTTTTAATTGTGTATTTTAGCAGATAGGAGGCAGCTACAGCTGTCGCACCACTTTCGGCAAGTTGTAAAAAGCCCTTGCTATCGCCTTTCAAGAGCGATACACCCGCACCTACGGCACCGGGAACAAACATTAATATATCGGTAGAGGTCTCCACCCCACTGCGGCTCTGGGCATTTATGCCTGCCAACGGTATCAACAACACAAGGACAGCCACAAAAAAGTTCCTTTTCATATCTCGTATATTTTTCTCCTGCAATATAAGCAGCAATTTTCTAAATACAAAATTACAAATACTTTTTTAGATTAAAGCATGCAACAGGGGCGACAGGCTCAATATTCTCACAATATCAAGAAAAACCCGATATTCTATTTTCGCATTCAAAATGTTAAAAAAAATTTAATTACATGTTTATTTGCATCTAATTACTATATTCGCAAAATAAGTTGAATAATAATTAACAAACACTGCAAGTATATGAAAAAACTCTACTTTTTTCTATCATTGACCGCTGTTCTTTTTCTGGGTACAGCCTGTTCAAGCGACAACAAGATGGGTATAGAGGAGATTGAGGCCACCTCTACTCCCAAGCTGACAAAATCTTTTGCCGAGGCCGATGGCTCCACAGACCTCTCAAAAAGAAGTGCCGGATACAAAGCATATAAATTGCTTACCATAGCAGGTCCCAAGGTGGGTGAACCACTCGGCAGCATAAACATTACCGACGAGCAGTATGCCGAGATAAAGGCTTTTACCGACGAACTTGTTGCCGGCTGCACAACCGACGAGGAGATACACTCCACTGTGCATAGCTGGCTTGTTGCCAACATAGGATATTCCTATGGATACAATAACGACCCTTATCCCGCTTTCATAAACAGGAAATGTATTTGCCAAGGATATGCAAATCTTATGAAAGTGATGCTGCACTCACAGGGCGTTCCTTGCGTATTGACCAACGGTTATATCCCCGCCGGCGGGCATGCTTGGTGTTACGTTTTCTTCAACAATAAATGGTATGCAAGCGACCCCACAAACAACTATTTTTATGCAGCAGCAACGTACAGCAGCAACAGCAGCTACACCCCCACATCGCTCGACGCAGTGTTGTTCGAGGACGATTATTGCACATACGGTTACTACGAGGAGGCGCTTAACGTTAGCAGCATTAAAGAGGGGCACGAGGTTGTCTCTATCCCCTACAGCGCAGGCGGTTTTATTGTATCTATGCTAAACCCCACATCGCAAGTACCCGAAAGCGTGAAAGAACTTTATGTGGGAACAAATATCAGTTCGCTCGGCAACAACGTTATTGGTCTTAAGAATTTTTCCAAATCAATTGAACAGATATACATAGACCCCGAAAGTGCCTATTTCGAGAGTTTCTCTGCCGGAGTATATGACAAGGAGGGCAACCTAAAGCTCATTGCGCCGGGCGCAAAGCACCTTGAACTAAAGCCTATTGCAATATTTGACAAGGAGTGTATGATTAAAGACCTCCCCTATTTGGAGACTGTTACATTCGTGCCGGGCACAAACAGAATTGACGCATGGGCTATTGAGCGTTGCCCGTCATTGCAGATTGCATTTATTCCGCAAGAGACCGCTGTAAACAGCTCGGCATTCAGCGGGGTTGCGTCTAACTTTATTATTATCAGAGGTAATTTTACAAATATCCCGCAAATAAAATATTAAAATTAGAGAAGCAGTCTTTGCTTTTAACCCGTATGAAGAGGTTGCTAATTTTTTTTAGCAACCTCTTTTGATTTGCCTATAACACTCTGCCACAATTTTTATGCAAAGAGAAAAAACTCACAAATAAATGTGGGACAAATTCAAAACAATATCCATTTTTTCTTTATCTTCGCGGCGCAAAAAAAAGAGAAGAAGATGGATTTTTCATTTTTCACAGCAGTAATAGATTATTTTGCGGCATTAAAGATGCCCACAATATTTGAGTTTGTGGGAACATTTGCATTTGCCATCAGTGGTATCCGCTTGGCATCGGCTAAGCATTTTGACTGGTTCGGAGCATATGTGGTGGGTGTGGCAACAGCCATAGGCGGTGGAACATTCCGTGACATGATGCTGGGAGTTACTCCTTTCTGGATGACAGACCCCATATATTTATGTTGGTCGGGGCTGGCATTGCTGTGGGTTATCCTCTTTGGCAAATGGCTTATTCGCCTTAACAACACATTCTTCATATTTGACGCTGTGGGGCTGGCACTATTCACTGTTGTGGGTATCCAAAAGAGCCTTGACTGCGGTTTCCCGCTGTGGGTGGGCATTGTAATGGGAACAATGACCGGTGCTGCGGGAGGTGTGATACGCGATGTGTTCATAAATGAGATTCCGCTCATTTTCCGCAAAGAGATATATGCAATGGCGTGCGTTATCGGCGGTGTCGCCTTTGGTATATGCATGTGGCTTGGCACAGACACGCTTGTTACCCATACAATTTGCGGCATTGCAGTTTTTCTCACCCGCTTGCTGGCAGTAAAATATCATATATGCCTCCCCACCCTCAAAGGGAGCCATGTAGAAGATAATTGATTATGGTAGCATATATAGCATAAAACAGCATGGAGGTCGCTTTTGCAACCTCCATGCTGTTTTATGTTTATCCCTTTCACACTATAACCTTTACAATATAGAAAAGAAGGACAACGGCATAAAAGAGTTTCATTGCTGTTGTAACTATAAATGCCACAAAGGAGAGGGAAGCCACTCTAAAAGCCTGCCCACTGCGTTTTCTGGCAATATACTCACCTGCGAATGCGCCCAGGAAGGGACCTACAAGAATACCCCATGGCAAGAAAAAGAGCCCTATTATCATTCCTGCCAGCGCTCCTCGCACACTCTCTTTCGACCCGCCGCTGAGTTGCGTGAACCACACAGGCAAAATATAATCGACCGCCGTAATTACCAGCATTGCAATGCCCGATACCACAAGGAAAGCCGTAGAGATATCTGCATCACTGCACAACAAAAGAACAAGCAGCCCAAGATAGCTCAATGGGGGACCTGGCAATGCCGGGAGCACCGCTCCCAGCAGACCAAGGGCTCCACATACAAGAGATAGAGAGATGAGGAAATATTCCATTCTATAATATTTATTTAATCATACGCTCGGGGTAGATATCATTCCACCAACGGGTGTCATTCTTCAACCAACGCTCAAACCACGCCATTATGCTGTTGTGCCAAAGGATACGTTTAGGAACATCGGCAATAAAGTGGTCCTCGCCATCGACACGAATAAATTCCACGGTCTTGCCAAGCACACGCAACGCATTATAAAGTTGAATACTCTCACCAATGGGTACATTGGTATCGGCGGTACCGTGCAGGAGCAAAAGAGGTGTATTTATCTTATCGGCATTGAAGAGCGAGCCTTGTTGTGTAAAGAGTTCGGGGTTGCTCCAGGGATAGCTCTGCGCTGCAGCAACAGCGTTGTAGCCCACGCCCCAGTAGCCCTCGCCCCAGTAACTTGTAACATCGCTGATACCGGCATGAGAGGCGGCAGCTGCGAATATATCGGTTTGTGTTTGCAGATACTGTGTCATAAAACCACCATAAGATGCACCCAGGCAACCAATGTGCTCGGCATCGACAAAGGTATTTGCGGCACAGAAGGCTTTTGTTCCTTCAATTATATCATCGGCGGTGCGCTTGCCCCATGCGTTCACATGGCGTGCCGAAAATTCTTGTCCATAACCAATCGTACCACTGGGATTGAGAATAAGCGTTACATAGTCGCGCGACGAGAAGAGCTGCGCCGAGTAGGGGTTGTCCATCTCGCGAGTGGTGGGCGTTGTTCCTCCATAATAATATACAATGAGAGGATATTTTTTGTTCGCATCAAATGCAGGAGGCAAGCAGTAGTAACCATCGATAACCGTACCGTCAGATGCTGTAAATTCCCAATCGTGCACGGTGCCCATCTCTATTTCCTCCATATCTTTTGCATAAGGGTCGGCAATGAGTGACGATTTTCCCTTGCGCACATCGCACAGATAAGCAGCCTGCCCGCTTGATGCGGTAACGCTGGTATATGCTGCAACAGAGGTGTGACGTGCAAGTGAGAAACTGCGCACACAATCGCCGTTCAATGGCAGTTTTTCAAAAGCATTTTTTGCAGGGCTGTAGCGATAGATGGGGGCAGCATCGCGGTCGTTGGTCTTGAAGTATATGCAACCATCGTTCTTGTTCCACTGCAGCAGCTGCACAGCGGGGGTGAACTCTTTTGTAATGGCATCTATCGAACCGTCGGCACGGTTAATGATATATGCTTGGGTGTCATAATTGTTGGCTATGGGGTGAGAACCGCAGTTCTTGCCCACTCCACCAAAAGCCTCGGGACCGCCGGTAACCACCACCTTAGCGGCATCGGGAGAGAAGCGCGCTGCCGGGGAGATAAAGCGCTCGCCAACCACAAGAGTATCGACCTGCAAGGTGTTCACATCGAGGCAATAGAGAGAAGTTTTTGTAAAAGGCCACTCGTTATCTACAGCCTCATTGCTTGCGTAGAGCAGTGTGGTGCCGTCGTTGCTTATGTCGCATAGCGATGTTGAGCGCAAGCCACAAGTGAGACGCTCGCGCACACCTGTTTCAATATCATATCGCCAAATGAAACCGCGGCTGCGGCTGTTGGGAACGCGGTCGCTGCGGTTAAGGAGACGGTGCACGGGGCCATCATCGCCATCGAGTTGCTCGGTGATGGTGAAATAGAGCGATTTTTCATCGGGCGACCAGCGACAATTACCTGCGGGAAGGTTATTGGTGAGCACGGTCTCTTTGAGAGTAGAGGGGTTAATCGTTATGAGCGATTCACCTTCTGCCGAAACGGCTTTATAAAACAGTTGCGAGGTGAGGGGTGTCCAGCCCTGCAACTTGTAACCCGCGGGGAATGTTGCAATAATTTTGCCGCCTTTAACCTCGGAAAGCACCGTGTAGCGATTATGGCGTTGCTGGTTGTAATAATCCAAATAGGTGGTGAGAAGGTAACGACCATCGGGCGACACGCTCACGCTCTCTACACGGCTGCCATAGATGGTATTGGGCAGCAGGTAACGCTCTTTTAGAGCGGGTGCGCAAGCAATTTGGGTAATTGTATCTTTGCCTGTGGAAAGTGTTGCCATGATTGCAGGAGGGAAAGAGTCCTTGTCGGTAACAAGCACCTTCACCGCAATCTTATATAAGCGTTGAGGCTCCATGCGCAGCTGCACCTCGCTGCTCTCAGCCTTGTGCAGAGAATCCTGAACGCGCATCTTATCGCGTTTCATCTGCCCATCTACATATATCTCGAAACGGGCGGGAGATTTCACCTTGAAAGTTGCTTTTGCAAAGTGGTCGGCACGCACGCGTGTGGTGAGAAGATAGATGTTATTGCCCTCATTTGCGGGAAGAGCAAAAAAGCCTGCCGAGTCGGCTGTGAGCTCCACTGCTCCATCACGCCTATCGTTCATGGGGATATTTGTCTGTAACATCAGCTTGTCGGCATCAGGTTTCTGCCCTTTGGTGTTCACGCTGTCGGTCATCAACGGGCGGCGCACCTTGACGGGCGTCATCAGCCTCATCTGTTTAAGAGTATCGGTACCTGCACTCGCAAAAAGAGGCAAGCATGCCACAAGGGCAAATAGAACTTTTTTCATCATATTATTTAATTAATTTATATTATTATCGCACTGAAAAGCAAATTTAAGTAAAAATAGCGAACACTCAAAGAGGTTTGCGCACATTCACGTTTTTTTATTATAAAGAACATTAATAATGGTTCATGGACTCATTATCGTGAATTGCTTACGGTTAGCGATGAGACTGCTCGCCATTGGTATATGCAGGAGGCTGCCAAAGAAATGTGGAGTGTTGCACTCTTCACCGTAATATATCATCGCAATACTATTATCGTTTGTTGCAGTCGCATACAAAGGATGTGGTAATCGATGAGATGAAACAGATTACAGCACCTACGCAGGGTGACAAGTTGGAGTTTATCAAGAATCCTGTAGTTGCTGAATTTTTAGGGCTGGCCCAGAATACAAAATTCTCGGAAACAGAGTTGGAGAGTGCGATTATCACCCATCTTCAGAAGTTCATTATGGAGTTGGGCAAGGGCTATGCCTTTGTTGCACGTCAACAACATATCCGAACAGATATGGGCGATTTTTATATCGACCTCGTGTTCTACAACTACATTCTCAAATGCTTTATGCTTGTTGATTTGAAAACGGAGCAAATAAGTCATCAAGATGTAGGGCAGATGGATATGTATATCAGAATGTATGATGAGTTGAAACGAACATAGGGAGATAATCCGACAATCGAACTCATCCTTTGCTCTCGTACAAGTGAGGATATGGCACGATACTCTATGCTCAAAGACAATGACCGCTTGTTCCAAGCAAAGTACCTCACATTCTTGCCAACGAAAGAGGAATTGACAAATGAGATTGAGCGTCAAAAAATGATATTCAGATTACAGCAAGAAAATAACACTCCCGAAGAATAATCAATCGGGAGTGTTTCTGTATATGCGAAATAAATTTT
>CAYRFX010000091.1:0-7523 GCA_964423665.1 uncultured Bacteroidaceae bacterium
TTGTCGCTCAACACTATGGGGCGTGCGCTGAGGCTGTGTGGTGCAATGGGGGTGAGCACAATTACATTGGCATCGGGGGCTATGATGGGGCCGCCCACACTCAGTGAATAGCCTGTGGAGCCCGAGGGTGCCGCCACAATGAGCCCGTCGGCTTGGTATGTAATCTTCTCCTTGCCGTTGAGGGTGGCTTCCAAGGTCATCATCGACGACGATGCGTGTTTCATTATCGCTATCTCGTTCAATGCTACAGGGTAGCTCTCTATTGCTCCGTTTGCAGCGGTGGCTTCGATGAGGCTGCGCTCCTCTATGGTATATTCTCCCTCGTGTATGCGCTGAATTATATGTTCAATATCGTTGTTGGCTGTGGAGGTGAGGAATCCTAATCGCCCTGCGTTTATGCCCAAGATGGGTATAGGCTTGCGCCCCACACGGCTGGCTGTGCGCAGCAGGGTGCCGTCGCCACCGAAGCTGATGGCAATATCGGCTGTAAAATCGTCGCCTTCAATAATCTCGGCATCGCTTATTTGCAGCTGGCGGTTCTCGCACAGGAACTCATGAAAGGGGCGGTCTATTGCATAGCTGTCTCCCCATTTCTCGATAGTGCTGAAAAGCTCGTCTATGCTCTCCGACTTTTTTGTCTGGTGTATGTTACCGAATATCGCAAATTTCATACGCATTTATCTCTTTGCCTGCAAATTTAAGACAAATTATTATCTAAATATTATTATTTGTAGTATTTTTGCTTTCAAATTGGAATATTAGCGTTTTTTACGTTTAATACGTTTATTTGCAACTGAGATATATGAAAACAAAATTAAGTGTAAACATAAACAAGATTGCCACCATAAGGAATGCCCGCGGTGGTAACAACCCCGACATTTTGAAGGTGGCAAAGGATTGTGAGGTTTTTGGTGCCGATGGAATAACCGTGCACCCGCGCCCCGACGAGCGACACATACGCCGTGCCGACATTCCCGCATTGCTTGCAGTCCTGCGCACAGAGTTTAATATTGAGGGCTACCCCTCAAAAGAGTTTATGGATCTTGTGTTGCGCGCGCGTCCTTCGCAGGTTACTCTTGTGCCCGACAAGCCCGAACAGCTCACCTCCAACAGTGGCTGGGACACCGAGAAGGAGCAGGATTTCTTGCGCGACATATTGAACGACCTGCGCACGGCAGGCATACGCAGCTCCATTTTTATAGATGCGTCGCCCCGCATGGCAGAATTTGCCGCCAAGGCAGGTGCCGACCGCGTGGAACTCTATACCGGTCCCTATGCCCACAATTATGCCCGCAACCGAGAGCAGGCTATCGAGCCTTTCCTGCAAACAGCCACCCGCGTGAAGCAGTTAGGCATAGGCTTGAACGCCGGGCACGACCTCAGCCTCGAGAACCTGAAATATTTTACCGATGTGATTACTTGGGTCGATGAGGTGTCAATAGGGCACGCTCTTGTTTGCGATGCGCTGTATCTGGGGCTTGAAAAAACCATAGAGGCCTATCAGAAATGTTTGATTAAATAACAAAATTAAGATATTATGACTTTACTTACAGCAATAACCGAGACTGCGGCTGTGGCACAAGACTCTCTGATGGTGCTCACAGAGCCCGTGGCAGAGACTATGAACGTGTGGAGCCTTGCCGTTAAAGGTGGTTGGATAATGGTTGTTCTTGCCATTCTTTCCATCATAGGTATTTATATTTTTGCCGAGCGTTATGCAACCTTGCGCAAGGCAATGAAGAGAAACCCCTATCTGCTCGACCGCTTGCACGACAATATCAAAGAGAACGATATAAAATCGGCAATGAACTACTGCCGCAATCAGAATACCCCCGTGTCGCGCGTGCTCGAGAAGGGTTTGAAGGCATATGACCTCTCCACCGAATATATGCGCCAGGCTATGGATAACACCGCCGGTCTCGAAATTGCCAACCTCGAAAAGGGGCTTCCCGTGCTATCCACCATTGCAGCTGTGGGTCCCATGATTGGTTTCTTGGGAACCGTTACCGGCATGGTGCAGGCCTTTTGGGAGATGGCAAACGCAGGTAACAATATCGATGTTTCTCTTCTCTCGGGCGGTATATACGAGGCGATGATTACCACTGTGGGCGGTCTCATTGTGGGAATTGTTGCAATCTTCGCATACAACTACTTGGTAGCCCGCGTAGATAGAGCGCAAAACGAGATGGAGGGCGAGATAATCTCGTTCATGGAGATTGCTGCCGAGCTTAAAGGGAAAAAATAACAACTTCTTGGAAGCTGTTTGAATTTATATCGCCAACTTCTTAATTGTGTAACAATGATTAAAAGAAAGACAAAGACAATAGATATGTTCTCAATGTCGTCTATGACCGACATTATATTTCTGTTGCTAATCTTTTTTATGATAACCTCCACAATGGTTACCCCCAATGCCATTAAGGTGCTGTTGCCACAGGGGAGCCAGCAGACAGCTGCGAAGCCTCTTGCCCGCATCATCATAGACAAAGACCTTAATTACTATTCGGCATTCGGTAACGAGGACGAGATGCCCATCTCGCCCGATGATATCACGGCATTTTTGCTCTCTTGTGCAGCCAAGCAACCCGAAATGTATGTTGCGCTGTATGCCGACGAGAGTATCCCTTATCGTGAGATTGTGAGAGTGCTTAATATTGCAAACGAGAATAATTTTAAGATGGTGCTTGCCACGCGCCGTCCCAATAGAAAGTGATGGAGAAATTTACAAAAGAACAGGCTTGGGGCGCAGGTACTACGGTCATTGCCCATCTGCTGCTATTCTTGCTTTTGTGGTTGCTGGTTATAGAAAAACCGCTGCCGCAGGACGAGGCCGGCGTGCCTGTTATTTTGGGCAATACCCTTCTTGCAAGTGGCGATGCCTATCAATATACCGAGGTGAATGTGGCTCCCGTCCCGTCGCCTGTAACCACCACTGTTCCCCCACCTGCAACATCGCCCTCCGAGCCTCTTGTAACACAGCCCGATGAGCCCACCGTGGCTCTCCCAAGCAGCGACAAGAAGAAGAGCGAGAAGAAGGTGGAAGCTCCCAAGAAAACCGCCGAGCAGTTAGAGGCTGAGCGCAGGGCGCAGGAGGCTGAGCGTAAACGCCGCGAGGCAGAAGAGGTTGCCCGCGTAGCAAATTCGCGCATCGCAGGTGCGTTTGGCAAGGGCAGTACAATGCAGGGCAAGGGCGAGGCGCCCGATGGCAAGGGTAACCAAGGCTCTCCGCAAGGAAATTCGCAGACGGGTGTTGTAAGCGGCACCGGCGGCTATGGCACATACGACCTTGGAGGTCGTTCGCTTGCCGGCTCTCTTCCCCGCCCGTCATATAATGCACAAGAGGAGGGGCGCGTGGTTGTAACAATAACAGTGAACCCCGATGGCAAGGTGATAAAAGTAGATATAAACCAACGAACAAACACAGCCAGCAGGGCTTTGCGCGATGCAGCCCTCTCTGCTGCCCGCAAGGCGGTGTTCAACAAAGTATCTACATTGAACAACCAAACGGGAACAATTACATACTATTTCAAATTAAGATAAATGAGATGAGGCTGTGTCAAAATGATGAAACGATAGTCAAATCCTGTTTTAACACTCCCTCAAGCAAAACAAAATACAGTTATGAGCAGAATATTTCTTTTCCTTGCCGATGGTTTCGAGCCCGTGGAGGCACTTGCTCCGGTTGATGTGATGCGCCGTGCAGGGTTAGATGTTGTAACAATTTCTATTATGGGGCGTCGCGAGGTTGTGGCGGCACACGGTATAACCGTTCTTGCCGATACGGTTTTTGAAGATGCCGATTTTTCCGACGCTGCGGCACTTGTGCTCCCCGGCGGCGGGGTAGGTACCGATAATCTTTCGGCCCACGAGCCGTTGCGTGCTCTGCTCAAGGAGGCTGCCGCGGCAGGCAAGCTCATTGCTGCCATCTGCGCTGCACCCATGGTGCTTGGGCGCACAGGGCTGTTGGAGGGGCGCAAGGCAACCTGCTACCCCGGTTGCGAGGGCAACCTCTTTGGTGCCACCTACACAGCAACCGCGGTGGAGGAAGATGGCAATATAATTACCGCCTGCGGTCCCGGGGCTTCATTCAATTTTGGCTTTGCCATTGTAAAACGATTCTGTGGCGAGGAGGTTGTTAAAACCTTGCGCGCGCAGATGCAATTCGATAAATGATGAAAAGATATATTATAGTTGTAGCGGGAGGCAAGGGTACCCGCATGGGGGGCGATACTCCCAAGCAGTTTCAGTTGCTGGCAGGCAAGCCGGTGCTCATGGTTACTCTTGAGCATCTGCATTCTCTCGACCCCTCGTTGCAGATTGTCCTTGTGTTGCCGCAAGAACACATGGAGTTGTGGAAGTCTCTTTGCAAGGAGTATTCCTTTGAGGTTCCCATGATGCTTGCGGCGGGCGGTACCACACGTTTCCACTCTGTGCAGAACGGTCTTGCCCTTGTCGATGATATTGATGATGCCCTTGTGGGTGTGCACGATGGTGTGCGTCCTTTTGTGTCGCAGCGCGTGTATGACGATACATACCGCGAGGCACTCATTAGCGGTGCAGCTATCCCCATGATAGAGATTAACGATAGCTTGCGCCACATTATAGGCAGCAATGGTGCCAGCGAGGTTGTCCCCCGCGACCGCTACCGCTTGGTGCAGACGCCACAGGTGTTTAAGCTGTCGGTGCTGCGCGAGGCATACATGCAGCGTTTTGTGGAATCTTTTACCGATGATGCATCGGTGGTTGAGGCTATGGGGCATTCGGTTGTGGGTGTCGAGGGCAACCGCGAGAATATAAAACTCACAACACCATACGACCTGCTCATTGCAAATACCATAATGCAATGCTGGACCTCACGACAAGAAATATAAAATACCTGCCGGGGGTGGGCGAGCAGCGCGCCTCCCTGCTGAACAGGGAACTGAAGATATATTCCCTGTACGACCTATTATATTATTTCCCATATAAATATGTGGATAGAAGCCGTCTCTTCAAGGTGGCAGAGCTTGTGGGTAATATGCCCTTTGTGCAGCTGTGTGGCGAGATACGCAGTTTCGAGGAGATGGGCGAGGGAGTGGGTCGCCGCTTGGTTGCCCATTTTACCGACGGCACAGGCTTTGTCGATTTGGTGTGGTTCCGCGGTATAAAATATGTGAAGGGGCGTTATAAGGTGGGCGAGAAGTATCTTATCTTTGGCAAGCCCACAATGTTCAACGGTCGTGTGAATATAGCACACCCCGATATTGATGTCGCCGCCTCGGTGCAGCTTAGCGAGATGGGGCTGCAACCCTATTACAACACCACCGAGAAGATGAAGCGCAGCGGGCTCAACACGCTTGCGATGACAAAACTGGTGAACAACCTTTTTCAGCTGATGGATAGGGATGTGAGCGAGACACTCACCCCCGAGATTGTATCAAAACACCATCTTATGCCGCTTGCCGCAGCGTTGCGTGCAATACATTTCCCCAAGAACAACGCCGAGCTGCAAGCAGCGCAGCACCGCCTCAAATTCGAGGAACTCTTTTATATACAGCTTAATATTCTCCACTATGCCAAGGACCGCAATATGCGCTATCTTGGGCATCGCTTTGCCACCGTGGGCGAAACCTTCAACCGCTTTTACACCGAGAAACTGCCGTTTGAGCTCACCGGTGCACAAAAACGCGTGGTCAAGGAGATACGCCGCGATGTGAACAGCAATCACCAGATGAACCGCTTGGTGCAGGGCGATGTGGGCAGCGGAAAAACCCTTGTCGCGCTTCTCTCTATGCTTCTTGCCAAGGACAACGGCTATCAGGCCTGCATAATGGCACCAACCGAGATTCTTGCCGAGCAGCACTACGCAACCATCAGCCGCATGTTGCAGGGGCTTCCCGTGAATGTACGCCTGCTCACAGGCAGCACAAAGCAGAAGGATAGACCGGCAATCTTAGAGGGGCTCTCCGATGGCACTGTGGATATTCTTGTAGGCACCCACGCTGTGCTCGAGGACAATGTGCAGTTTCGCAACATTGGGCTTGTGGTGATAGATGAGCAGCACCGCTTCGGTGTGGTGCAACGTGCCAGGATGTGGGCAAAAAACAATATCCCGCCCCATGTTCTTGTGATGACTGCCACCCCCATTCCCCGCACCCTTGCAATGACTCTCTACGGCGACCTCGATGTCTCGGTGATAGACGAGCTGCCACCCGGGCGCAAACCCATAAGCACACAACATATATTCCGTAACCGAGCCGACCAGATGTACTCCTTCATACGCCGTCAGCTGCAAGAGGGCAGGCAGGTGTATGTGGTCTATCCGCTGATAAGCGAGAGTGAGAAACTCGACCTTAAAAATCTTGAAGACGGTTACAAACAGCTGTGCAATATCTTTTGCGACTATCGCCTGAGCAAGCTTCACGGCAAGATGAAGCCCAAGGAAAAAGACGAGGAGATGCGCCGCTTTGCACAGGGCGAAACACAGATGCTTATCTCCACCACCGTTATCGAGGTGGGTGTTGATGTGCCCAATGCCTCGGTGATGGTTATCGAGAATGCCGAGCGGTTCGGTCTTTCCCAGCTCCATCAGCTGCGCGGCAGGGTGGGGCGTGGTGCCTCGCAGTCCTATTGCATCTTAGTAACAGATTATAAACTCTCCGAGGATACCCGCAAGCGCATGGAGATTATGGTAGCCAGCAACGATGGCTTTGAGATTGCCGAAGCCGACCTCAAGCTGCGTGGCCCGGGCGATATTGAAGGAACCCAGCAGAGCGGTATTGCATTCGACCTTAAAATAGCCAATCTTGCCCGCGACGAACAGCTGTTGCAATATGTGCGCGAGGTGGCGCGTGAGATAGTCGATGCCGACCCGCAGTGCGAAGATCCCGCCTATCGCATTCTGTGGGAACGCTTGCGCGAGATAAAAAAACGCGACAACCGCCACTGGGGCGCAATATCATAGTACCCGGTGTTTTCAGGGTTATATACTACCCTTCCCTTCGTTCCACCTTTTATAAAATCCTTTTAACAGATTCTAATGCATCGCATTTTAGTTTTTAGTTAAAAAATAAAAAATGCGGGCAAAATGTTAAAAAAAACATTGCAATGATTACATAAAATTAGTAAAAAACAATATTTTTGCAGCGAAAGAATAATAAGACATAAGAACATAAGTACATAAGTTCTTTTGTTCTTCTGTCAAAAAAAGATAACTATAATGCAAAACAGAACAATATACAGCACCGGTGCATGGGCGGCTCCACCTGCCGCCTGCAGTAGGCGTGCTTGTAACTGCTTGAATTGTAATGAATTAATTACCCCCCCCCCTATGTAGGACGGGAAATAACATATAAGATATATCGCGCTATCGTGCGGCACAGCAACGTGCCCTGCGGTAGCGCGCTTTTTTTAGATGAAAGCTGCGAGTAAGCGAGTGGGCGGAAATTTATTTACGCACAAAGCGAACGAGAGCAGGTTCGACGAAGTCAAAGAGCAAAGATAACAGAGTAAAAACTAATAAAATTATAACCAAATGAAACAAG
>CAYRFX010000092.1:0-152 GCA_964423665.1 uncultured Bacteroidaceae bacterium
TGCATCAATGTCGGGCTCTGGTTCATCGTTCTTTGGTATTTTTAAGGAGGAGCATAGTGTGGAGGAGATAAAGTCTCTGTTCCCGGGTATGTTCTGCTGGTGTCACAGGTGCGATTGATCAATCGCACCTGTGACACCGGTAAACGTGTAGG
>CAYRFX010000092.1:252-7418 GCA_964423665.1 uncultured Bacteroidaceae bacterium
CGTATTGCCACATCAAACACGAAACATTGAAAGCAATTCGCCTGCGGCGTATTGCCACATCAAACACGAAACATTGAAAGCAATTCGCCTGCGGCGTATTGCAAAAGCAATTGCCCCGTGATTCACATCAGAGGGCAATAATAACACAAACACAAAATAAAACACGACAAAACTACTATGCAATTCAATTAGCCTGTTATGTTTGCACATAAGCGCGAGCGGCAGGTATTCACATATCCACGCACCCGCATCAGGTGAGTTGCAATAATGAAACAACACAAAATGGCTATTTGTTTTTATCACAAACGTTAATCTTTGTTAAAACAAACATTTTGCAAAAACATCGAAGCGATTAAGGCTATATTTGCACATATCATAGGATAACGAAACAGCCACATGCTACCCGATACAACTAAAGACAGCAAGACAAATAATTCTGCCGACACCATTGTTGAATATTACAATAATATTGCCAATGATTATGATTATTCACGTTTTGGGAACAGTTACGGGAAGTATATCGACAAGCAGGAACGTATAGTACTAAATAAATTAAAGATAAGCCCCGAAAGGGCATTAGACCTGCCTTGTGGCACGGGGCGGTTTCTCAATTTTGCCGATTATGGTTGCGATGCCAGCGAAAAGATGCTGAGAACTGCAGCCTCGCATTGGGAGGGGAAACATCTTGTTTGCAGCGATGCAAGGGATTTGCCTTATGAGGACAATACATTCGATACTGTTATAACGATGCATCTGTTAATGCACCTTGATAACGACTCTATACGAAAAATAATGAAAGAGGTTTATCGTGTTCTACACCCCGGCGGACGATGGATTGTGGATATACCTTCTTATAAAAGACGGAAATTAACCAACAGAAAGGAGAGCGGGTGGCATGGCAGCAATTCTATGAGTATTGAGGGTATGAAGGAATTTACTTCAAGCTGCTTTAATATAAATTCTGTTCATGGCATAATGCTGTTTCCCGTACACCGCATTCCGGGAATATTGCGAAACTCATTGTGTGGCTTAGATTACAAACTATCGCAATTTGCTCCAATAAAAGAGTATTGTTCCTATTTAATCTTTGAATTATGGAAATCATAATGTGCATAAAACGCTCCATAAGGCTCATAATGCGAAAATTCAAAGATTATCGGGAGCATACGCTGTTTTGCAAGAGAGGAGCGATGCCACACCCGGCATATAGTATCAGCTCAACACAAGTGATACTGCCATCGGCGAGTTTTGCCGAGAAACAGTATAATCTGCGCTACGCAGCAGAACTGATAAAGGAATATATCATTCGACCCGGGGAAACACTATCCTTTTGGGACATTGTTGGCAACCCCCATAGGTTGAAAAGTTCACGCTGCATACGCAACAACAAAGTGACGATGGAGAGAGGCGGCGGTTTATGCCAAGTTGCAAGCATTATTTACCACTTGGCACTCTTGGGTGGATTAAAAATTGCAGAAAGATACCACCACTCCATTGACCTGTACGGAGACGGACCAAGAGCATGCCCAATGGGGCTTGACGCCACAGTGAGCTATGGATACAAGGATTTACGCATATACAACTCCACCAACGCAGTGTTGCGGTTCAAACTATCGGTCATCAATAACAAATTACATGCAGAACTACAAAGCGACAGCCCACTGCCGCAACATGAAATAGAGATAGAAAAGACTGAGCTCGCGCAGTTCATTCGCGTAAATACGCGATATGCTGCCACCGGAGAGATGATTGCAGAGAATATTTACATGTCTGTTGCAAAGAGCTAACTTGCCACCATATGTTTAGTAAAGATTGTGTCAGATATATAATTTGACACAACATATAGTATATATCCAAACAAACAGCAGACAACATATACCAATAATATATCAACAACCTTTATATTTGTTAGTGTCAGCACTGTAAAAGGAGAAAGAATAAATAACTGATGAACGATATATATGTGATATGAATATTTATCAGACAAACGAAGCGGTTTATAATAGTTTTTGAGGTTCACTCTACGCAGTAAAATAAATAATAATGCACCGAATAAAAGATGTGCATACTTGTTAAACATATCATTTACAATTACTGTATCACCATATATACTTATCAATCTGATTACATTTATCACAACTGCAACTAAAACAACAATTGTAGAAATCACATTAAATGCTTTATGTTCCAGCCTTCTTTCAATGTTGCATAAAAAATATCCAAAGACGAAGCAATTAATGAAAGCACCATTAAAATATGATATTGGTTCTATAAGGAGGTGAACAAAAAACATTGTCGGAATAGCGGCTAAAGCCATTATAACACCACCACTAATTCTATCTCTGATAATATTCAATAAGGGGAGAAGGCAATAACACAATAGGATATATCTTATAAACCATAAATGTCCAATTCCGTTAATTGTACTTATAGTAAGTAACGATTTTACAAAAATTTTTATATTAATATTTTCAGGAGAAAATATATAATACAAAGCTGTCGCTACAAATAAAAAGATCCAGTAAGGAATAAGGATTTTCTTGAATTGTTTAATAAGGAACCTAAAACAAGAGTCTATCTTTTTTAAACCATATAGATATCCGCTAATAATAAGAAAAACCTGTACCCCAACATTAAGTACCCACGCAAGACCATTGTCATAGTATTGAAGAATATGGCATGTTATAATTAAAAACATTGACAACAATCTTATGAAAGAAATTGAATAATCTCTATTAGCCATATCAAGCGAAACACCCACCTATGGCTCTGCGGTGCGAATAGGATTATTGATTGCAACATAAAAGAAAGCGGAGCCAACATTCTGCACCACCATCTGACGTAGGACTTCGACTTCCTGTAATAAATGAATAAGCAGAATGACTACTCCGCTTGGAATGTATTGTGATAAGTACAAATACAGACCAAGAGAGCGTTCCTCCACATTATTCCGATATTACATTGTGAGTTGTCGAAGTTCACGTCAGCGGAATAAAGCGAAAATGCGCTTTCTTAAATATGTCCGCACACACTATTTGCGTGTACGATACAAATATAGCACATTTTTCTGGAAGAACTCTATTTGCGAAATACTTTTTTATAAGCCTATTTGGGTAGTAAAGTAAGGCATAATAGTTCAGAGATGATAACTGATGCGATTATCCATTGGTATAGATTTCACGAAATGAAATATGTAATATTTGCATTAAACCGCAACGTGTGCATTTTTCACACAAGTTAATTAATTTCAGTTGTCGCAAAAAACGCGACAACTGACAACTGACAACTGATTATATATTAATCACATCAATATCATGTGTGCAAAATTTGCACATACCAACATTCAAAACTATTTTTGCAGTCAATAAATAAAAACTCTTATGACCACCGAAACACCACAATTAAACGACTATAAACAAAGTTGCGGTTCAGCGAGTGCAGAAGGTGAGCAGGCTTGCATGATGCCGAGCGTGAGCAAATTCGCCGAAGGCAAACAGGAATTTCCACCTATGCATAACGGCGATTTTGACACATCACCAATTGCAATATACACAAGCGAAGACAATACGATTTCGCTTGATGTTAAATTGGAGAATGAAACTGTTTGGCTTTCTCAAAGCCAGATGGCAATGCTCTTTGACAAAGACAGAACTGTTATCAGCAGGCACATCAACAACGTATTTAAAGAGGGAGAATTGCAGAAAGAATTGGTATGTGCAAAAATTGCACATACCGAAAAACTTGGTCGTTGGGAAGGGCGTACACAAACGGCTTACACCGAATATTACAACCTAGATGTAATTATCTCTGTTGGATATCGTGTAAAATCAATAAATGGTACCCGTTTCCGTCAATGGGCAAACCGCATACTCAAAGATTATATTGTAAAAGGTTACGCCATAAATGACAAAATACGCATTGAGCATTACAATGAACTCAAAGATGTTGTACGCTTGATGGCAAACACTGTCAATGCCCAGGAGAAACTTACCGACGACCAATCAAAAGGATTGTTCTCGGTTGTTACCGACTATGTTTACGCACTTGACACGCTCGACCGTTACGACTACCAGCAACTGACAATTGACAAGACTACAAGCAAAGAGCGTTTCCATGCAACATACGAGAATGCAATGGAAGCAATAATGAGCCTGAAAGAGAAATTTGGAGAGAGCGCACTGTTTGCCAACGAAAAGGACAATTCATTCAAGAGCTCAATTGGACAGATTTATCAGACATTCGGTGGCGAGGAACTATATCCAAGCATTGAAGAGAAAGCAGCGACACTACTCTACCTTGTAACAAAGAACCATTCATTCAGCGACGGCAACAAGCGCATTGCGGCAATGCTGTTCCTGTGGTATATGGAACGTAACGGAATACTTTACCGTGCCGATGGCAGCAAGCGAATAGCCGACAACACACTTGTAGCACTCACGCTGATGATTGCCGAGAGCCGCACCGAAGAAAAGGACATAATGATTAGAGTTGTTGTAAACCTTATTAACCAAAACAACCTATGACCACCGAAACACCGATACTAAACGAGCACAACAAGGCAGAGTACCCGCCTATGCACACAGCCGAGCACATTCTAAACCAAACGATGGTGAGAATGTTTGGTTGCGAGAGGAGCCGCAATGCCCATATTGAGCGCAAGAAAAGCAAGTGTGATTATCTTTTGCCACAAGAGCCCGCAACGGAGCAGATTGCCGAGATTGAAAAAAGAGTGAATGAGGTTATTGCACAGGGGCTGCCTGTTACCACCGAGTTCTGCAAGCGCGATGAGGTGCCTGCGGAGGTTGATTTGGGCAAGTTGCCGTCAGATGCAAGCGACACTCTGCGCCTTGTGCGGGTGGGTGACTATGATGTTTGCGCCTGCATCGGCACGCATGTAGAAAATACCGGCGAAATTGGACAATTCAAAATCATAAGCTATTCGTGGGAAGATGGCACACTGCGCCTGCGATTCAAGTTGGTAAAATGATGTGGTAAAAACGCCGAACGCACCATTTATAACACGCCTGTTGATGCCACATAAATTAAATTCCTGGCAAAATTCTAAAAATAGGACTATTTTTTGTATCTTCGCAAGGTTTAATTGCAAAACAAGGAGAAAACACAATGTTTCACAAAGAGCAAATTGTTATCACGGCTACAGAGAAAGGCACATTAAAGGCTATGTGCAAGGATATTTGTGCGCGCATCGATGGTAGCAAGGCTCTTAAAATATCGTTCTTCGGGCTACCTGCCGACAACCGCGAGTATCTCACCATGAACCGCGAACTGCACTGCACGGTAAATGAGTTTTTCGGCAGCAAGGTCCCTCTTGTGAGTTTCATTGCACAAAAGAGCAGTTGCGACACTCTCATTGCCGAGGTTACATATTTAACCGACACTGATGCCCGCATAACACACAACAGCCGTTACAAGATTCTTGAACGCGGTGTCACAAAAGAGCTTATAACCGAAGGCATTATCCCGGGAGATATTTCGGCAAGCACATTTGAGCAGGCAAAAGATATTTTTGCTGCTATTGACAATATTCTTGCAACAGAGGGGTTCAGCCCATGCGACATCTACCGTCAATGGAACTATATTGAGGATATTACGGTGAAAAACGATGGCAGCCAGAATTATCAAGAGTTCAACGATGCACGCAGCATCTTTTATGGCAAATGCAAATGGAATGGCGGCTACCCTGCTGCAACAGGCATAGGCACAGCCCGTGGCGGTGTGATGATTGAGCTTTATGCAATAAAGGGCGAAACGGCAACAAACAAGCCCATAGACAACCCCATGCAGGTGGCAGCGCACAACTACTCGCAAAAGGTGCTCGAGGGCACGGTGGTTGAAGAGTTGCAAGAGCGCACCACCCCCAAGTTTGAGCGTGCGCGACTGCTTGGCAACACTATTTATATTTCCGGGACTGCCGCCATAAAGGGCGAGAACAGCGCAACGGCAAGCGACACAGTGCAACAGGCTGCTCTCACCATGGATATTATGAACAATCTCATCTCGCAGGAGAACATTCCCGTGTCCAATGATGGCGCCGTGTACGACCTGCTGCGCATCTATGTAAAGAATGAAGATGCTATCCCTGCCGTAAAGGAGTATATGAACAGGCATTATGGTTCTGTCACAAAGCACTATCTTGTGAGCGACATTTGCCGTCCCGAGTTGCTCATTGAGATTGAGGGTGTGGCACATATTTGACAAGCGCAAGTTTCTCGGCACAAGATGCCGAGTTTTTTATGCCCACCCTTTCCTAAGAAAAGAAAAGCAAAGTAAAATTAATTGAAAAGTGCGAACAAGCGGCGCGCCCTGCGCATTATAGAGGTACAACGGCAACCGTGCGCCGGGAGGTACTCTATAAATCGCTCTTTTGAGGTTTTGATACCCCGCCCATCAGCATCGTCATTGGGGGTATGACCTGTATCTGCCCGGCTACGGCCCGTTTTTGTATAACCTTTTAATTCTTTACAACAATGAGTATGCCTATGAGAAGAGGCGGTCAGCACTGGCTTCCAAGTATTTTCAATGATTTTTTTGGTGGTGATCTTATGATGCGTAACAGTGCCACAGCCCCATCGGTGAATGTGTTTGAGACCGACAAGGAGTATTTTGTGGAGGTTGCTGCTCCCGGAATGAAAAAAGAGGATTTTATGATTGACCTCAACAGCGACAACAACTTGTGCATAACTATGGAGAAGGATTGTTGCTGCAAGAAAGATGGTGCCGACTGCAAATGTGATGAGAAAAAAGATGAGGAGAAGTGCAAGGACGACAAATGTTGCATGCACGATGAGAGCAAGGGGCGTTACCTGCGCCGTGAGTTCTCATACACCAAGTTCCAGCAGACTCTTATTTTGCCCGATGATGCCGACACGGCAAAGATTCAGGCAAAGGTGCGCCATGGTGTTCTGCACATCAATATCCCCAAGAAAGCTATGAACGGCGAAAAGAAGGAGTGCCGACAAATTGCGATTGAATAAGATTACACCTTATTATATATAAACATTAAAAGCTCCCCACAATGGAGAGCTTTTAATGTTTATAATCTCTAACGGATTAAGCGTTAACAGAAGCCATGTGAGCGATGAGGTCGAGAACTTTGTTAGAGTAACCAATCTCATTGTCATACCATGAAACAACCTTAACGAATG
>CAYRFX010000093.1:0-7092 GCA_964423665.1 uncultured Bacteroidaceae bacterium
CCGTTTAATGCGTTATGGGTCAGTGACTAACGCACTTTTTCGCTTTTTTTGCTCCTTGAACCGTAATTTTAGATGAAAAAAACGGGGAAACCGCTTTTAACCGCGATTGTGGAATTTTATGCGTGTTTTTTGCAATAAAGAGGCATTGCAGATATGAATAACGGCATGGCAATATCTCTTGCCGCGAGAAAAATATTATTGAATCTTGCAATAATTTTAATAAAAAGAGGTACATTTGTGCGCTTGAAAAAGCTTGATTACAATTTTCTAAAATATATAAAAATGTACGGTAAGTTTCAACAACACTTAAAAGACGAGTTGGCAGCCATTGATGCTGCCGGCTTGTACAAGAGAGAACGTAATATCGCTTCTCAGCAGTTTGCCGAGATTACATTGGAAGATGGTTCAAAGGCTTTGAACTTTTGTGCCAACAACTATCTTGGTCTTTCAAATAACCCCCGCCTCATAAAAGCAGCCGAGCAGGCAATGGAGGAGCGCGGTTTCGGTATGTCGTCGGTGCGCTTCATCTGCGGCACCCAGGATTATCACAAGGTGCTCGAAAAGGCGGTTTCCGATTACTTCAAAACCGAGGACACTATCCTCTATGCTGCATGCTTTGATGCAAACGGTGGTCTCTTTGAACCTCTCTTTACAGCAGAGGATGCTATTATCTCCGACTCTCTGAACCACGCATCAATCATAGACGGCGTGCGTTTGTGCAAGGCACAGCGTTATCGCTATGCCAATGCCGATATGGCAGACCTTGAGCGTTGCCTGCAAGAGGCACAGGCACAGCGTTACCGCATCATTGTTACCGATGGCGTGTTCTCAATGGACGGTAATGTGGCTCCTATGGATAAGATTTGCGACCTTGCCGAGAAATACGATGCCCTTGTGATGGTTGATGAAAGCCACTCAGCAGGCGTTGTGGGTGCAACAGGTCATGGTGTAGCCGAGCAGTTCGATTGCTATGGTCGCATAGATATCTTCACCGGTACTCTTGGTAAGGCGTTTGGCGGTGCAGTTGGTGGTTTCACCACAGGTCGCAAGGAGATTATAGATATGTTGCGCCAGCGTTCACGCCCCTATCTGTTCTCAAATTCATTGCCTCCATCGGTGGTGGGTGCATCTATCGAGATGTTCAAGATGCTTGCCGAGAGCGACGAGCTTCACACCAAATTGCAAAACAATGTAAATTACTTCCGCGACAAGATGCTTGCTGCCGGTTTTGATATAAAGCCCACACAGTCTGCTATCTGCGCTGTGATGCTTTACGACGCTCCTCTGTCTCAGGTGTTTGCACAGAAGATGGCACAGGAGGGTATCTTTGTTACCGGTTTCTACTATCCCGTAGTGCCCAAAGGACAGGCGCGTATCCGTGTGCAGCTCTCTGCCGCTCACGAGCAGGAACACCTCGATAAGGCTATTGCTGCCTTCATCAAGGTTGGTAAGGAACTTGGTGTAATAAAGTAAATAAATACTATATATAAACGATTAGAGGCTCACCGCGGTGAGCCTCTAATCGTTTATGGGGGAGTTTATTCCACTGCTATTTCAAATGTGCTTGCGGGCAGCCCCTCACTATTCACAAGATTGGCAGTTGTGAATGGTTGCCAGCCGTAGCGTGCACGGCAAGGTACCGCAATGTCGCAGTTCTTTATGCGTATCTTGTTGCCCATAATCTCTACTTTTTCGGCAGGGAGGAAGGTACCTTTGTCGCCGGCTATCTCAAATGTGCGCAGTGGTTGTCCGTCGCTGCTTGCAAGCCCATCGGCATTGGAGAAGGTGAGTATTATGCTGTTGCCTTTTCTCTCGGCTTTCATAATGGCAGGTCCGGCAGGGGTTATGCTCTTCTTGCCGTATGTGCCATAGAGGGCTTGCCTTGCAAGCCTCTCGCCGATAGGCCTCTTCTCTGTGGGGTGCACGTTCCATCGGTCGCCCTTGTCGCTCGATACTGCAAAGGCGCAGTTCTCTATGCTGCCTGCCAAACGACGCTGCGAATCGCGGAAGTGTGCCCAAGTGGGGCGTTCAATACTCGATAGTTGTACAAAATAGAAGGGCATGGCGGGGTTGTTCCATGTTTGTCGCCAGCAATCTACAAGGGTGGGGAATATCTCCTCGTGCAGCTCCACGTTGTGTGCGTTCGACTCTCCCTGGTACCATATTGCTCCCTTTATGGGGTACGATGCTATGGGTGCAATACCTGTCTCGTAGAGGAATGCCGGCTCGTATGGGTGGCGTTGCAGCGGGTTCTTGCTCTGTTTGATATTTTGTGATGCACGCCCACGGCACCAATCCTGTATCATATCGTTGTTTCTCCAGTTATAGAGAATGTCGAGGAGGCGAGGGTGCCATTCAAGGGTGTTGCGGGCGATAAAAGCCTCGGCGGGGGCACCACCCACGGCGTTACAGATAAGCCCCACAGGCACTCCTAATGAGTCGGCAAGCATTACTCCAAAATGGTAGGCGACGGCAGAAAAGTCGTTCACTCTTTCTTTTGTAGCCTTTTGCCATTGTGTGGGCAGGTAGTAGTTGTGCTCGTTCAGTTGCTCAAGCGCTTCTACGCTCCACTCTACGTTGTCGGTGATAACTCCGGGCTTCATGTCATAGAGGCGTATGTCGTTCTTTTCGCACTCTTTCAGGCTCTCCTCTTTATGTGAACTCTCCTTCACCATAAAAGCCATATTGGATTGTCCCGAGCATAGCCATACTTCGCCCACAACGATATTTTTAAGTTCTATCTTCTCTTTTTCGCACTCCACTGTGAGCGTGTGGCTTTTTCCGTCGGCACTCATAGGCTTAAAGCTAACCTCCCAGTTACCGTCTGATGCGGCTCTTGTTTTTATCTTCTGCTTGCCTAAGCGAGCAGTTATCTTTTTGCCGGCATCGGCTGTGCCGCGCACTACAAAAGGTGTGCCGCGCTGAATTACCATATTGTCGCTGTATATTGCAGGCAACGCAAGCCCGCCAAAGTCTCCTGTGATAGCCGAATATACTCTCTTTGCTATGATGGCTGCACCACGCTCGTCGGGGTGCAAGGCGTCGGGCATGAGGTCGGGGCGGTGGTACAGCTGTTCTTGCAGGTCGATAAGGTGGGCATCGGCAAGGGTGGCAATCTTTTCGATGGTTTCTTGTATCTGTGCATACCAGTCGCGTGTGCCGCTTTTGAATCTCTTGTGCCAGTGGAATATGGGTGTCATGCGGCACACCCATATTTTAACATCGGGGTTGATGCTGCGCAATGTGTCGATGAGCGCGAGATAATCGGGGATAAATTCGTCGCGGTAGTTGGGCCAGTTGCGCGGGTCGGTGTCATTGAGCCCCAAGTGTATTATTGCAAGGTGTGGCGCAAATTCAAGGGCAGCCTTGTACTCGGGCTGTTGGGTGTAGGGGCGGTGTCCTTTGTTTAGCAAGGTGGCTCCCGATTTTCCAAAGTTGCCCACAATGTAGCCTTCTCCCAAGAGCTTGCCCAGTTGTGTGGGGTATGATGTCTCTGCGGGGTTGCTGTGCCCGTATCCGTATGTTACACTGTTGCCTATGCAGGTGACGCGTATCTTCTCTTGTGCGCTGCTTGCGAGAAGTGTTGCAAACAGCAGTGTAAGTAGCAGTGTCCGTTTCATGTTTTTTTTCTTATTTTTTGCTAAGATAGTGTTTTTTTTCATTCGCTTGCACAACTTTTGTTGGTTTGGTGCTATATTTGCAGGAAATTAGTATAATTCGTAAAACTATTTGGCAGATGAAAAGATTTTTTTTGATAGCAACCATGGCACTCTTTTTGGTTTCATGCGGTAATTCTTATATTGAGAATTATGAGGAGATTTGTGCCGATGCAAAGGAGCAGATTGATGCTGCGGTATCGGTAAAGGAGGTTATGAGTATTACAAAACAGATGAGAAAAGAACTTGCTGAGTTGAATGAGGAGTTCCCCGAGGAGGCTCAAAAGTATCGTTCAGCAGGAAACAAGGAAGATGATGCATACAAAATAGTTCAACGCCGTTTGAGAGCGTTTAATGGCGCGCAAGCTGCGGCTGCTGCCAAGCGTCGCGAGCTGTTAAATAAAAAGTAAACAACAGATTACAAACACGGAGAGGCAACCAAGCGGTTGCCTCTCCGTGTTTTCGCTATCTTTGAGATATTTTTACATCCCGTCGTAAAAGTGTTTTGCAAAGTTCCAGCCGAATACTGCATAGTAGCGTGAAAGGTGTTTTGCGCGCTCAATGAACTTTTTTATATCTTTCTTTTCGGGCGCAGGGTTGCTCCAGCCAACCTCGGCAATAGCACCAAGGCGGGGCAGTGCCATATACTGCATCTGCATGGGGGTTGGTATATATTCGCACCAAAGGTTGCCTTGTACTCCCATTATATATTTCTGCTGCTCGGGGGTGAGCTTGTCATAGGGGTTGAGCGAATAGGTTTTCCACAAAGGGACATAACCGCCGATAGCATCGGGCTCATCGCGTTTGTCGGTTGTTTGGAAATAGTCGAGATAGCAGTAGTCGTTGGGTGTCATTATGGCATAGTTGCCCTTTTGTGCAGCTTTTATACCGCCCGAAGCACCGCGCCACGACATTATTGTGGCACTCTGGCTCACTCCGCCTTCCAAAATCTCGTCCCAGCCGATGAGCTTGCGTCCGTGTTTGTTAAGGTACTCTTCTATGCGGTGTGTAACGTATGATTGCAGCTCTGCTTCGTTTTTGAGCCCATTTTCCTTTATGCGCTTTTGGCATGAGGGGCAGGTCTTCCACTCGTCGCGTGGTGCCTCGTCGCCACCAATGTGTATGTATTCGCCGGGGAAGAGGTCTATTACCTCTTTTAATACATCTTCCCAGAACTTGAATGTGCTCTCTTTACCGGCGCAGGCAATCTGTGGCGACACACCCCACAAAGACCAGGTCTTGTAGTTGCCACCCTCGCCACGACAGCCCAGCCACGGATAGGCGCAGAGAGCTCCAAGCGAGTGCCCGGGAATCTCAATCTCGGGGATAATGGTGATGAAACGCTCGCTCGCATATTTTACAATTTCTTTTATATCTTTTTGTGTGTAATATCCGCCATAGGGTATGCCGTCGAACCCTTCATTATGCCCTGTGGTGGTCTCCTCGCGCAGGCTGCCCTTCTCGGTGAGCAAGGGGTATTCCTTTATTTCAATGCGCCACCCCTGGTCCTCGGTGAGGTGCCAGTGGAAACGGTTCATCTTGTGCAGTGCCATAATGTCAAGCACCTCTTTCACGGTTTCAACGTCCCAGAAGTGTCGCGAGCAGTCGAGCATGAAACCGCGGTAAGCAAAGTGAGGAGCGTCTTCAACCTTCATTGTGGGTAGCTTCACCACTTCGAGATTCAGTGGTGTTTCATACGCCTGCACGGGGACAATCTGTTTCAAGGTTTGCAAAGCATAGAAGGCTCCCGCCGGTTTTTTTGCCTGAATGATGATATTTTCGGGAGCAATCTCCAAAATGTATCCTTCGTCGGCAAGCGAGTTGTTCTTTTTGATTATAATGTTGTTATCCTCTTTTGCACTTGATGCGCTTTTCAGATTTTTGCCAAACAACTCCTGTGCAAGGCGGTTAATCTCCTTGATAACGCTTTTTGTGCCATCTTCCCCAATGTTGTTCACAATTTTTGTGTCGGGGGTAAATTCAAACGTACAATTCTTCAGCCCCATAACAGTCTTGTCGGGCAGTGGCAGAATGCTTGGTTCGTTGCTGTTCTGTGCAACAGCCGTCGCCGAAAAGAATACAACGGCGAGAAGAGATAAAAGAAGTTTGTTCATATTGTTGTTTTTTTTGTTTTGTAGAGAATTATCCTCTTTCTTTGATATAAGCCAAAGATAGTGCAAACCGTGAGGAGGACAAAATAAATTCATTAATTTATAAAATAAAAACCTGTTTTTTGTTTTTTTTGTCGCTAGGTTATGCCACTTATGCAAATTTTCTATATATTCGCAATGTTAAACTTTTATGAAAACACTTATAACTAAAATTGAAAAATATGCTCAGTGAAAAGTATGTAATTGGAATAGACCTTGGCGGAACAAACACCGTTATAGGTCTTGTAGATGCAAAAGGTCATATCCTTGCAAAAGACGACACAACAAAAACACAGGCTCACCCCGAGATTGAAGAGTACACCGATACTCTTGCGAGAGTGATTGAGAAACTTGCCGACGAGTGTGGCGTGAAGGGCAAAATCGAGGGAATAGGTATTGGCGCGCCCATGGCAAACTACTACACAGGTGAGATTGTGAATGCAGCTAACCTGCCATGGAAAGGTATTGTGCCACTGGGCTGGCTCATAGAGTCGAAAACAGGTATTCCCACCAAAGTGACCAACGACGCAAATGCAGCCGCAATAGGTGAAATGAAATATGGCGTTGCGCAAGGCATGAAGGATTTTGTTTACATAACTCTTGGTACCGGTGTGGGCAGTGGAATAGTTGCCAATGGTCAGCTTATCTATGGTCATGACGGTTTCGCCGGCGAGCTTGGTCATGTTACAGCACCTGTGTTGGAGGGTCGTCAGTGTGGCTGTGGCCGCACCGATTGCTTGGAGACTTATGCTTCGGCAACAGGTATTGTGCGCACTGCAAAGAAATGGCTTGTGGAGCGTGATACTCCCAGCACATTGCGTGATATATGCATAAACGAACTCACTTCAAAAATGTTGTTTGATGCTGCAGTTACAGGCGACGAACTGGCAAAGGAAATTTTTGAATTTACAGGAAATGTGCTTGGCGATGCATTCTGCAACTTTATTGCATTCTCTGCTCCCGAGGCTATTGTGCTCTTCGGTGGTCTTGCAAATGCGGGAGACTTGCTTCTCGACCCCATTCGCAAACGTATGAATGAGAATGTGGTGTTCTTGTGGAAAGATAAGGTTAAGGTTCTTAAATCATCACTTCCCGGTGCCGATGCTGCCGTTCTTGGTGCTTCTGCTCTTGGTTGGAAGGATTGATACTTTTTCTATTAACAATAATGCGAGCGACCCACAAAAGGTCGCTCGCATCATTTATATTAATATTATAAAAAATATCGTATAAAATTATTTTAATATTTCATCGATTTGATATAATCGTTTGAAGAATAAACACTTGAA
>CAYRFX010000094.1:0-7042 GCA_964423665.1 uncultured Bacteroidaceae bacterium
CCTTTGAGAACGCTTTGTACGCCAAAGATGCCACTGACGATATTAAGCCCGCAATTAAAACCTCAATTGCGCTCTGCGACAGTTGTATCACATATGAAAGAAATGCAGGAAAGATTCTTTTGATGATAAAGAAGCTGCAAGAAGGTGGCAACGGAACACAGGCAATGCTTGCCGAATATGCGCCCGCCGGAATTGAGATGCTGGAGAAGCTGAATTCATACAAACCCGACGAGCTTTACACAAGCCGCATAGAGAAACTCGAGAAGATATTGAACGACATGCCCATGTGCATAGATTTCACCATTGTAGAGTGGAAAACCTTGTACGAAGGGAACGCACTGCCCAATATCGAGATATGGGCATACTACGGCAATGAAAATATCTCAACTACCAATTTCTCTACCGACAAACGGTTCAGAAAAGCAATAGACAAAGAGCCTCACAAATACAAGCAGTTGGGCGTTACAAACAGCAAAGGAAAAGCTTCTACAGAAATAAGCAGGAGCAACAAGCCCAAAGGAATAATATTCCGCCCCAAGGACAATGACGACGTAAAAATCAGTTACATCGGTATAAACGATATACTGAAGCGTGCTAACGGCACATACATGAAAAGACAGGCAAGAATAAAATTGTACACAAAATAATTAATTAATCATTAAAAAAAAATTACTATGAAAGGAATTTTGAAAGGACTTGCACTGGTATTGATACTATCTTTGAGCAATACCAACGTGATGGCTCAGAGTTTCTTGAAGAAACTCAGCAAAGCAGCAGAAAGCATTACTGCAGCAACAACCAACACCGAGAGCAGCAAAGAAAACACTGCAGCGGACAGCATTGACGTAAAAGCATTGTTGAACGAGAAAATCAAATTCTCTGTAATGAAGGCTTATGATGTTGATAGCAATGGCGACACCATCAAGAACGAGGACGGCACGATGAAGATGAGATACTACATTGTTGATGGAAACGGCAATCCCTGTTCTGCAAACAAAGCAAAAGAGATTGTAAACAGCCGCACAAAAGAGGTTACAAAGATTCTTGCCAATGTGGGTAAAGGAGCCTTGACAGGCGTAGGAACCAGTCTTTTGGGCGGAGGCAACAAAAAAGACGCACTGAAAGGCGCAGCCGCCGGTGCTGCTGCCGGTCTTGCACTTTCGAGCGACGAAATTAAGAACATAAAGAGCCTCAACAAAGAGTTGAAAGCATACAAAAAGACTATTGATGCTTACGAAAAAACCTTTAGCGAGGAGGGCGAGCTGCTCGATGCCTCTGTTGACCTCTCTGACATCGATGGTATTGACTTTGAGAGTGCAGAGACACTTTCAAAGAACACTCTCGACATCTTGAAGACCCTTGAAAACGAGCCCGAGGTTGATTTTGAATCTCTTGAGATCTAATACCCCGTATTACACGTTTATAAATCCCTCATTTTCACACAAAATGAGGGATTTATAGTATATAACCGACAACAAATCTTTTCATTTTTTAAGCTACCCGACTTGCAATAGTGGTACTTTTTTTGCGACTAATTTGGTTTTTCTCACTATCTTCGCACCCGTAAACAGAAACAATGATAACAGTGGAAAAAAAACTATTCATAGAAACATATGGCTGCCAGATGAATGTTGCCGACAGCGAGGTCATAGGTTCCATTCTTAAAGTAGCCGAGTATGAGGTAACGGATAACATTGCAGACGCCAATCTCATTCTGCTTAACACCTGCTCCATACGCGACAATGCAGAACAAAAGATTTACAGCAGGCTCGACCAGCTTAATGCCATGCGCCGCGGGAAGGATACCCTCATAGGCGTAGTAGGCTGCATGGCTGAGCGCGTAAAGGAAGAACTTATAAAAAAGTACAAGGTAAACATTGTGGCAGGCCCCGATGCATATCTGTCACTCCCCCAGCTTATTGCCGAGGCCGAAATGGGGCACGCAGCGATGAACATTGAACTATCCACCACTGAGACCTATCGCGATATTATCCCCATGCGTATATGCAGCGGAAATGTATCGGGTTACATATCCATCATGCGCGGTTGCAACAACTTCTGCCACTACTGTGTGGTACCCTACACAAGAGGACGCGAAAGAAGCCGCGATATCCAGAGCATTCTTGCCGAGGTGGACGACCTCGTGGCAAAGGGGTTCAAGGAAATTATCTTGCTGGGGCAGAATGTAAACTCATACAATTTTGAGAATGCCGATGGCGAACATATAACATTCCCCGAGCTATTGCGCCGCGTTGCACGCCACGCACCCACCACACGCATACGTTTCACAACATCTCACCCCAAAGATATGAGCGACGACACCCTGCGTGTAATTGCCGAAGCGCCCAACGTGTGCCGCAACATACACCTACCCGTACAGAGTGGCAGCAGTGCGATGCTCAAAGCTATGAACCGAAAATACACCCGCGAATGGTATCTCGACAGGATTGAGGCTATACGCACCATTGTCCCCGATTGCGGACTCTCAACCGACATTATCGCAGGATTTTGCGGAGAGACCGAGGAGGACCACCAAGCAACCCTCTCGCTGATGCGCTACTGCTCATACGACGCAGCGTTTATGTTCAAATACTCGGAACGCCCGGGCACATTCGCCAGCAGACACATGAAAGACGATATCGACGACAAAGAGAAGGTACGCCGCCTGAATGAGATTATAGCACTGCAACAAGAGTGCTCGGCAGCCAATAATAAAAAGTGCATAGGGCAAACATACGAAGTGCTCATAGAGGGTGTTTCCAAGCGCTCACGCGAGCAATTCTTCGGACGCACCGAGCAGAACCGCACCGCAGTGTTCAACCGCAAAGGATACAAAATAGGAGATTTTGTAAAGGTGAAAATCTATGACTCCACGGCAGCTACACTGCTGGGCGAGATTGTAGATTAACAACGCTTTATACAAACAGAAGAAGAGCAGAGTTCCGCGTGCGGAACTCTGCTCTTCTTCTGTTGCCATACCGAATGGCTTGCACAGATATTCTTATTTTCCCTCAACAGGAAGAATAAGTGCGAGAATCAGATATGCGATTGCAACAGAACCACACAAAAGCAATGCTGCAACAACTGTGATGATACGTGTGAGTTTCACATCGAGACCGAACTCTTTTGCAAGACCTGCACAAACACCGGCAATAACTCTGTCGTTAGAACGATACAACTTTCCCATAGTAGTATTTATATGTTTATTTATTATTAAAAGTGCAGGAACACCCTGCAAAAACCGTGCAAAAATACAAATTATAGATATTTTTATATGTTAAAAAATGTAATTTTATTGATTATTTTGGTAAAACTTCAAAAAAAGAGAGCTTTTTCGCCCTAAATAGTATATTTTTGTAGCGAGTTTGGGAAAATTATACTCTTTTCCCTGATAAAAAGAATAAAAGGCATGAATATAATAACCCACAAGGAATGCCCGCTCTGCAAGAGCGGGGGCATAGAAAAATGTTTCTCCTGCAAGGACTACTTTGCAACAGGAGAGATGTTTGACATATTCAAGTGCAAGGATTGCGGGTTTGTATTCACGCAGAATATCCCCGATGAAAAGGAGATTGCCCCCTATTACTGCTCACCATCGTACATATCCCACAGCAACACAAGCAAAGGGATTGTAAACAAGCTCTACCACCTTGTACGCAGCATAATGCTACGCCGCAAAGTTTCACTCGTGAAGAAACTCACGTTGCTGCAAAACGGGCGCATTGTGGATTATGGTGCAGGAACAGGCTATTTTGCCCGTGCCATGCACAAAAAAGGGTGGAAGGTTACCGCCATTGAGAAGAGCGCGCAAGCGCGTGAGTTCTCAAAAGAACAATTCGGCTTTGAGATGCTACCCGAAGAGGCGTTGAAGGAGATTGAGAGCAACTCGGTAGATGTGGTTACTATGTGGCATGTAATGGAACACATACAACAAATAGATGCCTTTTGGGAGGAGATGAAACGTATATTGGAGGAGACCGGCATTGCCATTATAGCCGTGCCCAACTGCATATCATACGATGCCGACAATTATGGAGAACATTGGGCTGCGTATGACGTTCCGCGACATTTGTGGCACTTCTCCCCAAGTACCATGATGAAAATGGGCGAAAAACATGGTTTTATATTGGAAAGACACTACCCCATGCCGTTCGACGGGTTCTATATCTCGATGCTGAGCGAGAAATACAAAGGACGCCGTTTGAAGCTGCTACGTGGCTTATGGAATGGATTTTTAGGACTATGCGCAACGCTTGACAAGCGCAACGCAAGCAGTTCAATTATATATGTATTCAGAAAAAGGAAATGAGTAAAGGAAAATCAATGTTCAAGGTGCAGACAATAAGCGTTTACATAAGCACCACGCTCGTATTGCTGCTGCTCGGTGTGATGGGGTTGCTCTTCGTTACTGCCGATTCGCTGGCAAAGCATGTGCGCCATAATCTCGTTCTCACCGTGGTGATGAAAAACGATATTAGTGATGCCGATATTGTCAAATTCCAAAAGCAGATAAACAAAAAAGATTTTGTATTATTGAGCAGATACATATCACGCGAGGAGGTACTGAAAGAGCAAAAAAAGGAACTGGGCACAGACCCCGTGGAGTTTCTCGGATACAACCCCTATGACTCTTCCATTGAGATTACACTGAAAAACGAATTTACCAACAGCGGGAGCATTACACAAATAGAAAAAGAGCTGATGAAAAACCCCACCGTGGGCAGTATTATATATCAACGGGAACTCATAGACTCCATAAATAATAATATACGCAAAATAAGTATTGTGCTGATGGTTTTCCTTGCCCTGCTCACAATAATCTCTTGGTCGCTCATCGGTAATTTAGTGCGCCTGTCGATATACTCCAAAAGATTTCTTATGCACACCATGAAGCTGGTGGGAGCCACATGGGGCTTCATACGCCGCCCGTTCATTTTGCACAATCTGAAGATAGGACTGCTCTCATCGATACTTGCAAACATATTGCTGGCAACAGGGTTATACATTGTGTGGAGACATGAACCCGCTATAGCCACAGTGTTGCCGCCTGCACATCTTGCAGCCGTGGCAGCCGGGATAACCCTTTTCGGCATAACTATATGCGTGCTGTGCGCCTACCTATCGGTAAACCGTTTCTTGCGCATGCGCAGCAACGACCTCTATTTCATATAAACATTACAACACAATGATGAATAAAAGAAACTTTGCTTTTGAGAAAATCAACTACATTCTGCTGCTTGCAGGTGTGCTGATTATAATTCTGGGATTTATACTGATGTGTGGACCATCGACAACCGAGACACACTTTGAGCCCGATATCTTTAGCGTGAGAAGAATAAAACTGGCACCCACAGTGTGCTTTTTTGGCTTTCTGTTTGTAATATATTCCATTATCCACAGAAGCAAGAAGAGTGAAAAGGAGAAAGAGTAAAAACGACAATATACATACTAAATGACAACATTTGACACAATAATCATTGCCATAGTCGAGGGACTCACGGAATTTCTGCCGGTCTCTTCTACCGGGCACATGATAATCACACAGAACATTTTGGGAGTCGAAAGCACCGAGTTTGTGAAAGCATTCACATTCATAATACAGTTTGGAGCAATCCTTTCGGTGGTAGTGCTCTATTGGAAACGTTTCTTCAGGCTCAACCACACACCTGCGCCCGAGGGAGCCGGTGCCCTCAAGAGATTCCTGCACAAATATGATTTCTACTGGAAACTCCTTGTGGCATTTATCCCCGCTGCGATATTAGGGTTACTGTTAAACGACTTTATTGACGCGATGCTGGAGAGTGTAACCGTTGTAGCAGTAACACTTATAATAGGAGGTATCTTCATGCTATTCTGCGACAAAATATTCAACAAAGGAAACGAGGAGACCGAATTGACCGAGAAACGCGCCTTTTTAATAGGATTGTTCCAGTGCATATCAATGATTCCCGGCGTGTCGCGTTCAATGGCAACCATTGTTGGAGGTATGGCGCAGAAACTCACGCGCAAGGCTGCGGCAGAGTTCTCTTTCTTCCTTGCCGTGCCCACAATGTTTGCTGCTACCATATTCAAAATGTTGAAGATATTCATGGAGCCCGATGGAATGGCAATAATAAGAGATAACATCGGCACACTGCTCATTGGAAATGCCGTGGCATTCATCGTGGCACTGCTGGCAATAAAGTTCTTTATAAGCTTTGTAACAAAGTATGGATTCAAGGCTTTTGGGTGGTACAGAATTATTGTGGGCAGCATAATTCTTGCAATGATGCTTGCCGGACACAATTTAACTATTGCGTAAATGGATTTTATAGCAGGAGAGGTGCTTGCAATATACAAGCCATACACATGGACATCCTTTCAAATAGTGAACAAGGTGCGCTATCACTTGAGCCGTAAGTTCGGGGTAAAAAGGTTCAAGGTGGGGCACGCCGGCACATTAGACCCGCTTGCAACAGGCGTGTTGCTTGTGTGCACCGGGAAAGCAACCAAACGTATTGAGGAGTTGCAATCCCACACAAAAGAATATGTTGCCGACATTATGCTGGGAGCCACAACCCCATCATTTGACATGGAGCACCCTGTGAATGCAACCTACCCCGTAGAGCACATCACAGAAGGACTCGTAAGAGAGGCATTGCAACAGTTTATCGGTAACATTGCGCAACGCCCGCCACTCTTTTCGGCTTGCAAAGTAGATGGCAAACGCGCCTATGACCTCGCACGCAAAGGCAGCGACATGGAACTTGCACCCAAACAGGTGCAGATAGACGAAATTGAGTTGCTTGAATGCAACCTGCCACAAATAAAGATTCGTGTTGTTTGCGGCAAAGGCACATACATACGTTCACTGGCACGAGACATTGGCGAAACTCTTGACAGTGGAGCATATTTAACAGGATTAACCCGCACCAGAGTGGGAGAACACAGGATTGAAAATTGCATCAACCCCGAAGAGTTCCCCGAATGGTTAGAAAAACATATAGCACTATGAGTATGATTGACGAAAATTTTTACATCAGCTCGCAGCATATGAAGCTGT
>CAYRFX010000095.1:0-6893 GCA_964423665.1 uncultured Bacteroidaceae bacterium
ATACTCTTGGCTTGTATGGCGAAGATGGGGTGGAGGGTGTACATCTTGTTAAGCGCAAAGGCGAGCCCGATGAAAAGCAGTACGACCTTCCCATCGATGGTTTCTTCCTTGCCATAGGTCATAAGCCCAATAGCGATATTTTCAAGAAATATCTGAAGACCGATGAAACAGGTTATTTTGTTCCTGCCGATTGCAGCGGTGTGAAAACTCTTGTTCCCGGTGTGTTTGTTGCGGGTGATGTTGCCGATCCTCATTATCGTCAGGCAATAAATGCGGCAGCAAGCGGTTGCCGTGCGGCGATGGAGGCAGAACGTTATCTCTCCAATAAAGCATAACCAATCCTCTGTCTATAATGTTTATAATTCAACCGCCTGGCTGTTGGTCAAGCGGTTGAATTTTGCAATATTATGGCGTTTTTTGCGTGAAAAAGTTCTTAAAAAGTTTCTTGCAGAAGAAAATATTTGCTATCTTTGCACCCGATTTAGTCCGCAGGGGTTGAAGAAGACGGGCTCACGAAGAGCACGCACCTCACGGAAATCACAATAAAAGCTATAATTAAATGTACGCAATTGTTGAGATTAACGGACAGCAGTTCAAGGCAGAGGCCGGCAAAAAGCTGTACGTGCACCACATCAAGGGTGCTCAGAATGACACAACAGTGGAGTTTGACCGCGTGTTGTTGTTGGATAATGAAGGTGCAATCACAGTAGGTGCTCCTACTGTAGAGGGTGCAAAAGTGGTTTGCTATATTGGCAACGTTCGTGAGATGAAACAGACTCGTAAGTCAAAAGACGGTCAGAACATCGTTACTACACGTACTATCGACCCCACTTTGGTTAAGGGTGATAAAGTGTTGGTATTCCACAAACGTCGTCGCAAAGGTTACCGCAAATTGAACGGTCACCGTCAGCAGTTCACAGAGTTAGTTGTTAAAGAAATTATCGGTTAATCATTAAAAGAAAAGTATTATGGCACATAAGAAAGGTGTTGGTAGTTCAAAGAACGGCCGCGAGTCAGCAAGCCAGAGATTAGGTGTTAAAATCTGGGGTGGCCAGGTATGCAAAGCCGGTAATATCATCGTACGTCAGCGTGGTACAGTTCACAACCCCGGTGCAAACATCGGTATGGGTAGTGACCACACTCTCTACGCTTTGGTTGACGGCGTAGTTACTTTCAAGCGTGGCAAGAACGACAAGAGCTATGTTTCTGTTGTTCCCGTAGCTGAGAATAACTAATAATCATTTATCCAAATTAGAATGGAGGTAACAATCGTTATCTCCATTTTTTTATTCGTGTAGGTTATTTTTTTTCTGCCAACGTGTTAAAAACAATAAAATTAGTTGTACCTTTGTGAGATAGTGCGGCTTTGGCGGCACGCTTGTGCGAATATTAAATAAAAACCATATATATGCTTACACTTAAAGTAATTGCCCAAGATACCGAAAAGGTTATTAAAGGACTGGAGAAAAAGCATTTCAAGAATGCAAAAGAGACTGTGGATAAGGTGCTTGCACACGACAAGGAGCGTCGTGCGGCACAGTCGGAACTTGATAATGTTCTTGCACAGAACAAACAGCTTGCTGCAAAAATAGGCAAGCTGATGAAGGAGAAAAATATCGAGGAGGCAGAGAAAGTAAAAGCCGAGGTTGCTGCTCTTAAGGAGACCGCAAAAGTATTGCAGGAGAAGATGGACGCTGCGGCTGCCGAGACACAGCAGTTGCTCTACACAATTCCCAACCTCCCATACGACGAAGTGCCCGAGGGCGTTTCTGCCGAGGATAACGTGGTTGAGAAGACCGGTGGCATGGAGACTCCTCTGCCCGAAAATGCTCTCCCTCACTGGGAACTTGCAAAGAAATATGACCTTATAGATTTTGACCTCGGTGTTAAAATCACAGGTGCAGGTTTCCCCGTTTATAAAGGCAAAGGTGCGCAGTTGCAGCGTGCGCTTATAAATTTCTTCCTCGACGAGGCTCGCAAGTCGGGTTATGTTGAGGTGATGCCCCCCACAGTAGTAAACGCGGCATCGGGTTACGGTACAGGACAGTTGCCCGATAAAGAGGGGCAGATGTACCATTGCGGTCTCGATGACCTCTACCTCATCCCCACAGCCGAGGTGCCCGTTACAAACATCTACCGTGATGTTATCCTCGACGAGAAACAGCTCCCCATCAAGAATTGTGCATATACACAATGTTTCCGTCGCGAGGCCGGTTCATACGGCAAGGACGTTCGTGGTCTTAACCGTTTGCACGAGTTCTCAAAAATAGAGATTGTGCGCATAGATACTCCTGAGCATAGCAAAGAGTCGCACAAAGAGATGCTCGAGCATGTAGAAGGTTTGTTAAAGAAATTGGAACTCCCTTATCGCATATTGCGTCTCTGCGGTGGCGATATGAGCTTTACCGCTGCCCTCTGTTTCGACTTTGAGGTATATTCCGAGGCACAGAAACGCTGGCTCGAGGTTAGCTCGGTATCCAATTTCGACAACTATCAGGCTAACCGCCTAAAATGCCGTTACCGCACTGCCGATAAAAAGACAGAGCTTTGCCACACACTTAACGGTTCGGCACTTGCTCTTCCCCGTATCGTAGCAGCCCTGCTCGAGAATAACCAGACACCTGAGGGTATTAGGATTCCGGAGGTGTTGGTTCCGTATTGTGGTTTTAACATGATAAATTAACTAAAAAGGCATCTGCTGCGTTACGCTCATTTTTGTAAAAAGTTAAGAGATAACAAACACAAATATTATGTATAAAATAGTTTCAAAAGAACAATTCTCGGAAAAGGTGTTCCGTTTGAGAGTTGAAGCTCCGTTGATTGCAAAATCATACAGAGCCGGTAACTTTGTGATTGTGAGAGTGGGCGAGAAGGGCGAGCGTATCCCCTTGACTATTGCTCACGCAGATACAGAAAAAGGTCTCATTACTCTTGTTATTCAAAAGGTGGGCTTGAGCTCATCTCGCTTGTGCGACCTCAACGAGGGCGATTATATCACCGATGTTGTGGGTCCGCTCGGTCAGGCAACACATATCGAGAATTTCGGTACCGTTGTTTGTGCCGGTGGTGGTGTGGGCGTTGCTCCCATGTTGCCCATCGCAGCGGCTCTCAAAAAAGCCGGTAACCGTGTAATTTCGGTGCTCGCAGGTCGTTCAAAAGACCTTATCATTCTTGAAAAAGAGGTGCGCGAGGTGTCCGACGAGGTTATCATTATGACCGACGACGGCTCATACGGCGATAAGGGTCTTGTTACTGAGGGTATCGAGCGCGTTATTAAGCGTGAGAAGGTCGATCACTGTGTGGCAATCGGTCCCGCCATTATGATGAAATTCGTGTGCAAGCTCACAAAACAATATGAGATACCCACCGTTGTGTCACTCAACACAATCATGGTCGATGGAACAGGTATGTGCGGCGCTTGCCGTGTAACCGTGGGCGGAAAGACAAAATTCGTGTGTGTCGATGGTCCCGAGTTCGATGGTCATCAGGTGGATTTCGATGGTATGATGCAACGCCTTGGCCGTTTCAAAGCCGAGGAGGCAGAGGAGATACACAAACTTGATAAATGCGAGGCTGCCGATGATGTGTGCGAGCTCACAAACCGTGATGCAGAGTGGCGCGTGGCACTGCGCAGTAAGATGAAACCCAAAGAGCGCACAACCATCGAGCGTTGCGAGATGCCCGAGCTTGACCCCGCTTATCGTGCAACAAAATTGCGCGAGGAGGTAAACACCGGTCTCACAAAAGAGATGGCAATGACCGAGGCACAGCGTTGCTTGGATTGCCCCAACCCTGCTTGTATGGAGGGCTGCCCTGTGAGCATTAAGATTCCTTCGTTCATTAAGAATATCGAGCGTGGCGAGTTTGGCAAGGCAGCGCAGGTGCTTAAAATGACAAGTTCATTGCCCGCTGTTTGCGGTCGCGTGTGTCCCCAGGAGAAACAGTGCGAGAGTAAATGTATTCACTTGAAGATGGGTCACAAGGCTGTTGCCATTGGTGCACTTGAGCGTTTCGCAGCCGACTATGCACGCGAGAATGGCGAGCTTGCAGTTCCCTCCGTTGCCCCCTCAAATGGCAAGAAAGTTGCCGTTGTGGGTTCGGGCCCCGCAGGTCTCTCATTCGCAGGCGATATGGCAAAGCTCGGTTACAGCGTTACAGTGTTCGAAGCATTGCACGAGATTGGCGGTGTGCTCAAATACGGTATCCCCGAATTCCGTTTGCCCAATGCCATTGTAGATGTTGAGATAGATACACTCCGCGCAATGGGCGTTGAGTTCGTTAAGGACTGTGTTATCGGCAAGACAATCTCCATCGCTCAGTTGCAGGAAGATGGTTACCAAGGTGTCTTTGTTGCATCGGGTGCAGGTCTTCCCAACTTTATGAATATCCCCGGCGAGAACTCAATAAACATACTTTCGTCTAACGAGTACCTCACCCGTGTGAACTTGATGGATGCATCAAACCCCGAAACAGATACCCCCATGCACATAGGCAAGCGCGTGGCAGTAGTGGGTGGCGGTAATACCGCTATGGACTCTGTGCGCACCGCACTCCGCTTGGGTGCCGAGCGTGCGATGATTATCTATCGTCGTTCCGAGGCAGAGATGCCCGCCCGTCTCGAGGAGGTTAAGCACGCAAAAGAGGAGGGCGTTGAGTTCCTCACACTGCACAACCCCATCGAGTACATTGCCGACGAGAAGGGTTGCGTTAAGCAGATTGTATTGCAGAAAATGGAACTTGGAGAGCCCGATGCATCGGGCCGTCGTTCACCCGTTCCCATCGAGGGTGCCATTGAAACCATCGACATAGATATGGCGGTAGTTTCGGTAGGAGTATCTCCCAACCCGCTTGTTCCCACCTCGGTAGAGGGCTTGGAGCTCGGCCGCAAGAACACCATCGCCGTGAACGAGGATATGCAGTCGTCTATCCCCTACATCTTCGCCGGTGGCGACATTGTGCGCGGTGGTGCCACTGTAATCCTTGCAATGGGCGACGGTCGCCACGCCGCGGCCTCAATGCACGAAATGTTGAGCAAGTAATAAGTTATTTTCAAATAATGCAATAAAGGATTTCCTTAACGAAGGAAATCCTTTATTGCATTATAGGTTTAATTTTACCTCATTTCTTGCCGATATCGGCAAGAAATGCTATATTTGCAGTGAAATAGATGGCATAACTTGCCGATAAATATAATTTATATGGAGTATATTTCTGTTGCGGAGTTTGCAAAGAGGCACGGTGTGCAGGAAAGAACGGTGCGTAATTATTGCGCTGTGGGCAAGATTGTGGGTGCAAAACTCATAGGTAAAACGTGGGGTATTCCTTGTGATGCGGAATTACCGGTGCGCAAGAATAAACGATGCAAGGTGATGCCTTTGTTGCAGGTTCTGCGTAGGGAAAAAGAGGCAAGGTTGAAGGGTGGCATTTATCACCGCACGCAAATTGACTTAACATATAATTCTAACCATATTGAGGGTAGCCGTCTCACGCACGAACAGACAAGATTTATTTATGAGACAAATACCATTGGTGTTGAGGGTGAGTTTCTTCGTGTCGATGATATTATTGAGACGACAAACCATTTTCGCTGCATAGACCTTCTTATTGACCGTGCAGAAGAAAAACTAACTGAAAATTTTGTCAAAGAGTTGCATGCTGTATTAAAACAGGGTACAACAGACAGCCGCAAGGATTGGTTTGCAGTGGGAGAATACAAGCGTTTGCCCAACGAGGTGGGTGGTTGCGAAACGACTTCTCCTGCCAATGTTAGTCGCGAGATGAAAGCTCTGCTAAAAGAGTATAATTCCATAAAGCAAAAAACATTTGAGGATATAATAGACCTGCATCAACGTTTTGAGGCAGTACACCCGTTTCAAGATGGTAATGGTCGTGTGGGGCGTCTTATGATGTTCAAGGAGTGTCTTGCTTGTGGTTTTGTGCCATTTATAATTACCGATGAATTGAAAATGTTCTACTATCGTGGTTTGCGCGAGTGGAACAGGGTGCGCGGTTATCTGCTGGATACCTGTCTCACTGCTCAAGATAATTACAAGGCGTTGCTTGATTATTTTAAGATTAGGTATTAAGGGGGCTAATGCCCACCTTATCACCTTTGCCACCCCTCTACGCGGTAAATTTTTTCCAATAGTTTTCTCTCCTTTTTGGTTGTGGCGTTTCTGTGCCACACCTCGATGCGGGCGGCATAGTAGTCGCTCCATACTCCTTCATATATGCTAAATTCTTGTTTGTTTACCAATTTGGCGAATGAATCGGTAGCTGTATTTTTAACCTTGCTTCTTACTGAAACGTCTTCTTCGGAGAGTGGAATGTTTTCTGTTACTTCGTAGCAGCGGAGGAATATCTCTCCGGCGGGCAGGGAGGGGTAGTGGAAATCGTAGAGGTATATGCCTCCTTGAAATCCATTATAAATTTGCAGGTAGCTGTCTGTGGCGAGGCTGTCGGCAGGTGCTGCGAGCACGGAATCGCGCAGTTCCATAGGTTGGTTATATATAAGCTCGGCAGGGATTGGGTGCTTGCTGCCAAAATCGTCGTTGTCGGGGCCGAATGCTGTGTGGAATGCCTGCCTAATGCCAAATATGAGCGATATTAGAAGTATAAGGATTGCAATTACAAATCCCCAAAGCAGTCTGGTTAAAAACTTTTTCATTGTTCAATGATTATAAGCTGTTTTACAATAGTTTCATCAGTTCCTCTTTTGTTATTCCAAGAAGTTCCGCTTTTGCTTTGAACTGCGGTAGTTCGTTTTCGAGGAATTCGCGTCGTTGCATCTCCTTTATTCTCTCGCATGCACCCTCTTTTACAAAATATCCAAGCCCGCGTTTGTTGTATATGATATTGTCGCTTTCCAGCAGTTGGTAGGTGCGCACAATGGT
>CAYRFX010000096.1:0-6775 GCA_964423665.1 uncultured Bacteroidaceae bacterium
GGTCCTCTATCACAAACTACGGTGCCAACGGTTACACCTATGGTGAGGTGGCAGCGAAGATTGCGAAAACACACCTGCTTTTTGATAAGTATGGTATTAAGAAAGGCGATCATGTGGCGATATGCGCCCGCAACTCGGCAGAGTGGTGCATAACATTCTTGGCTATAACATCTTATGGTGCAGTGGCTGTACCTTTACTTGCAGATTTCCTGCCTCGTAATATAGCCGAGCTTGCCAATATCTCGGACAGCCGCCTGCTTATAATAGATAAGAACATACGCACAGCGTTGGAGCGCGAAAATCTTATGGACGATTTTGCAGCTTATGAAAAAGTTGGTGGAATAGTCGATATTGTAAATCTTTCAACTATAAACACTTGTGGTTCATCTGTTGAAGTTTCTGTTGAAGAGCTTGACAAGGCTTTTGAGGCTCAATATCCCCAAGGTTTCACTGTTGCCGATTTCCATATTGAGGCAGGTGCGCTCGATGATATCTCTGTTATCAGCTATACTTCGGGTACAAGTTCATCTCCCAAGGGCGTTATGCTGCCTGCGAAGTCCCTGTCGGGTAACCTGGAGCAGGCTCGCAAGTTGGTGCCCATCAACGAAGATGAGGAGAATACATCTCTTTCAATATTGCCTTTGGCACATATTTTTGGTCTTGCGTTCGATTTTATATTCCTTTTCTCATGCGCATGCCACATTCACATATTCACAGAACGCCCCGTGCCTGCACGTTTGCTTAAGGCATTGAGCGATGTGAAGCCCGGTATCTTCCTCACAGTCCCCTTGTTAGTGGAGAAAATATTCCGTTCTAAGGTAATTCCCACCCTCAACAAGCCTATGATGAAGTTCCTCACAGCAATTCCCTGGGTGCGTCAGGCAATCTTCAAGAAGGTGCGCTCAAGCATTCTAAATGCATTTGGCGGCAATCTTGGCAAATTCGGTTTCTTCATTGGTGGCGCAGCTATCAGCCGTGATGTGGATAAAGTGATGCAGAGAGTAAAAATCCCTTATGCTGTGGGTTACGGAATGACCGAGTGTGGTCCGCTTATCAGTTATAAAGGTTATGCACACCCCTCGTTGGGTGAAAGAGGCGGTATCACCTCTCCCACTCTCGAATTCCGCATAGATTCCAATGCTCCGTCACGCGTTCCCGGTGAAATACAGGTTCGTGGCGATGTTGTAACAGTGGGATATTACAAAAACGAAGAGGCAACAAGGGCTTCTTTCACATCTGATGGCTGGTTGAAAACCGGTGATATGGGTATTCAGGACCGCACAGGTGCTGTGTATATCAAGGGACGTTGCAAGAATATGATTCTCACAGGAAGCGGGCAGAATATCTATCCCGAGGAGATTGAGGATATGATAAACCGCTTGCCCTATGTGATGGAATCGCTTGTTGTTGGTCGCAAACACTCCATAATTGCAATGGTGGTTGTGGATAAAGATGCTGCCAAGGCTGCCGGCGTGAGCGAAAGCGATGCTGTTGCTCTCATTGAAAAGAATGTTCTTGCTCTCAACGAGAACCTTCCTTTATACAGCCAGATAAGTCGCTGCGAGATGCGTCAGGAGCCCTTTGAAAAGACTCCCAAGCTGAGTATTAAAAGATTTATGTACAATTAATCTGTTGAAAAATGAAACACTTTTTGTCTTATATAAACGATGCCATCAAGGCAAACTGGGAAAAGCCCGCATTAACCAATTATGGTGCCAACACCATGGCTTATGGCGATGTTGCAACAGGAATCGAGAAACTGCATATTCTTTTTGAGAAGTGTGGTATTGAAAAAGGTGAAAAAGTTGCTGTTTGTGCCCGTAGCCAGGCAGAGTGGTGCGTAGCCTATCTTGCAGTAGTATCTTACGATGCTGTGGTGGTGCCACTGTTGCCCGATTTTAACCCTCAGAATGTTGCCGACCTTGTCAAAATGTCCGATAGCCGCCTGCTCATGGTTGATAAAACCGTTCTTGGCGGTCTCAAACGCGATAATATCATTCCCCAATTTGCCTCTATTGATGGCTTTTGCGGTATTGTAGATGTTGTAGGCATGCAGGTGCATGAGAACTGCGGCGGCAAGCTCGATAATATTAAAGAGGAGGTTGAAAATCTCTTTGCAATCCGTTTCCCTGCCGGTGTAACACCCGATAAGGTGGATTATTCAAAGGATAATTTAGACGCTTTGGCGGTAATCAGTTACACATCGGGAACTAGTGCGTCGTCTAAGGGCGTAATGCTGTCGGCGCGTGCTTTGTCCGAGAATGTGGAGTTTGCACGCAATAATATCACGGCAAAAAATACCGATTCGGTGCTCTCAATCCTTCCTTTGGCACATATCTTTGGTCAAGTGTTCGATTTCTTGTTCCCGATATCTTCGGGCTCGCACATTAATATTTTCACCGAGAGACCAGTCCCGGCACGCTTGTTGAAGGCTCTTGCCGAGATTAAACCTTTTATGTTCCTCACCGTGCCGCTCCTTATAGAGAAAATATTCCGCTCAAAAATAATGCCACAATTGCAAAAGCCTGTAATGAAGGTGTTGCTGGCAATTCCCGGGATCAACTCTTTTATCCTTGGCAAAGTGCGCTCAAAATTGGTTGAGATATTCGGCGGTAATCTTCGCCGTGGAGTTATCATTGGTGGTGCGGCTCTCAACAAAGATGTTGAGATGCTTATGAAAAAGATGAAATTCCCATATTGTGTGGGATACGGCATGACCGAATGCGCTCCTCTCATCAGTTACAACTCATGGGAAACCTTTATTACCCGTTCGTGTGGAAAGGTTGCTCGCCCCGGTGTAGATGTACGCATAGACTCTAACAACCCTGTGAGAGTTCCCGGCGAGATACAGGTTAAGGGTCCTTCTGTTATGCAAGGTTACTACAAGAATACCGAGGCTACAAAGGCTGCCTTCACTGCCGATGGCTGGTTGCGCACCGGTGATATGGGTACAATGGACCGAAAAGAAAATATCTTTATCAAAGGTCGTTGCAAGAATATGATTCTCACCGCCAATGGGCAGAACATCTATCCCGAGGAGATTGAAGAGTTGATAAACGCTCTTCCCTATGTGATGGAGTCTCTCATTGTGGGGCGTAAACACTCATTAGTTGCATTGGTTGTGATAAACCCCGATGCAGTTAAAGAGGCAGGCATTTCGCTCGAGGAGGCACAGGTGTCGGTAGAGCAGGGGGTTGCCGCTCTTAACGCAAAACTCCCATCATATAGCCAAATAAATCGTTGCGAGATTCGTAACAGCCAGTTTGAGAAAACTCCCAAGATGAGCATAAAACGATTTATGTATAACTGATTACAGTTCTCCCCCTTCGCATTCAGATGCAAGGGGGAGAGTTCTGTAAAGGGTATTGCGGTGTAAATATTGTATAAAGTTTGCTAAATAAATTAAATATAATTATAAAGCTATTTGTAAAATGAAACACTATTTGTCCTACATTGACGAGGCAATCAAAAACAACTGGAATCGCCCCGCACTGACTAATTATGGTGCAAACACACTTACTTACGGTGTTGTTGCATCGGAGATTGAGAAAATGCACATTCTTTTTGAAAAGTGTGGCATAGAAAAAGGCGAAAAAATTGCCCTTTGTGCCCGCAGTCAGGCAGAGTGGTGTGTAGCCTATCTTGCTGTGGTTACATACGATGCCGTAGTTGTTCCGCTATTACCCGATTTTCTCCCACAGAACGTTGCCGACCTCACACGCTTGTCCGATAGTCGTCTGCTTTTGGTTGATAAAGCCGTTCTTGGCGGTCTCACCCGCGACAATATCATTCCGCAATTTGCAGCCATCGATGGCTTCTGCGGTATTGTAGATGTTGTAGGTATGCAGGTGCATGAAAGCTGCGGCGGCAAGCTCGATGGCATCAACGAAGAGGTGGAAAAGGCTTTTGCAGCCCGTTTCCCCAATGGCGTTACCGCCAAGCGCATCAATTATGCAAGAAACAATTTCGATGCATTGTCGGTTATCAGCTACACATCGGGCACAAGTGCTTCACCCAAAGGTGTTATGCTCACAGCCCGCTCGCTCTCTTCCAATATTGAGTATGCCCGCGAGCACATGAAAGCCAATAGCGAAGATTCAATCATATCGATTCTCCCCATGGCTCATATCTTTGGGCAGGTGTTCGATTTTCTCTTCCCCTTCTCGGCGGGTTCGCACGTTAATATCTTTACCGAAAAACCTATCCCTGTTCGTCTCTTGAAGGCGATAGCCGATGTTAAACCTTTTATGTTCCTCACAGTTCCCCTTCTTGTTGAGAAAATCTTCCGCTTGAAGGTTATGCCCCAGTTGCAGAAACCCATTATGAGGGTGCTGCTTGCAATCCCCGGTATCAATTCGTTGATATGCGGCAAGGTGCGTGCAAAACTTGTTGAGACTTTCGGCGGTAAAGTGGAAAAGGGTGGTATTATCATCGGCGGAGCTGCAGTGAGCAAAGATGTGGAGAAGGTTATGCAGATGATAAAGTTCCCCTATTGTGTGGGCTACGGAATGACCGAGTGTGCTCCTCTTGTCAGCTACAAGGAGTGGGCAGGCTTTGTTATGCGTTCATGCGGAGCTACCGCTCACCCGGGTGTTGATGTGCGTATAGATTCAGAAAATCCCGCAACGGTACCCGGCGAGATTCAGGTAAAAGGCGATTCTGTGATGGTTGGCTATTATAAGAATGAAGAGGCAACGGCAGCCGCTTTTACTGCCGACGGTTGGTTGCGCACCGGTGATATGGGCACAATAGATAAAAACGAGAATATCTTTATCAAAGGTCGTTGCAAGAATATGATTCTCACAACCAACGGGCAGAATATATATCCCGAGGAGATTGAAGAGCTTGTAAACCAATTACCTATGGTTATGGAGTCTTTGGTTGTCGGTCGCAAGCATGGTCTTGCTGCCCTCATAGTTCCCAACCCCGATGCCGTTGCTGAGGCGGGTCTCTCTCCCGAGATGTTGCAAAAGACCATGGAGGAGAACCTCTTTGCTCTGAACAACCAGTTGCCCGCATATAGCAAGCTCACCATTTGCGAGCTTATGAAAGAGCCTTTTGAAAAGACACCAAAGCTGAGTATCAAGAGATTTATGTACAAATAAAGAAAGATTGTAGATTATTTTAATTGGAAGGTGGGTAAGCTTTGTGCTTATCCGCCTTTTTTTTGCTTAATTTTAGCCCTAAATGTAAATTTGTGTTAAATATTGCATCTATAATTACCGTTTCTATTAGAAAAATTGCACAAGACGGGTTAATTTGTGCAAAGAATCTTTGCTGTTTTGAAAAAAATACAGATATTTGCAGCCGAAAAATAAAAAGATGCCTATATTAGCAAAACAATTAAAATAATCTCATACAATCTTTTTATAACATGAAACACTTTTTGTATCACATCAATGATTCTATAAAGAAACATTGGAACATGCCTGCTTTGACCAATTTTGGTGCAGAGACATACACATATGGTCAATTGGCAGAGGGTATTGAGAAGTATCACATATTCTTTGAGGAAGCCGGCGTTAAGAAGGGCGACAAGATTGCACTTTATGCCCGCAACTCGGCAGAGTGGGCTATTGCCTATTTTGCAACCCTCACCTATGATGCGGTAACGGTTCCCTTCCTCCCCGACTTTATTCCCAGTGCCGTTGTAGAGCTTTCATGCTTCTCGGAGTGCAAGGTTCTTATAGCCGACGAGGTGGCAATCAAGGGGTTAAAGGAAGATGAAAAACTTATCCCGCAATTAGAAGCAATAAAAGGATTTGCGGGAATACTTAATGTTAAGGATATCAGTGTAGTACATGCAAGTATTGAAAGCTTTGCGAATGCTGGTGAAAATATTCAATCGCATTACTCTTCGCGCTATCCCAATGGTCTCACAGCCGACCTCATCAACTATTATAAAGAGGAGAAGGATATGGAGGCAGTTGTGGAAATCAGCTTCACATCAGGTACCACAAGCGCAACATCAAAAGGTGTTGTTCTGCCTGCCCGTTCACTCTCTGTGAACCTCGATTTCGGAATGCGTGAGTTGCCCGGCAGCGAAGGTGGGCACATTTTTGCTATCCTTCCTATGGCACACATGTTTGGTCAAACATTCGATGTGCTATATACTATAGCAAGCGGTTGCCACGTTTATGTGATGCCCGGCAAGCCCACGCCCGCCCGTCTGTTGGCAGGTCTTGCAGCGGTTAAGCCCTTTATGTTCCTCACCGTGCCTTTGGTTATTGAGAAGATTTTCAAATCCAAGGTATTCCCTCAAATACGCAAATTCCCTGCAAACTTCCTGTTGAAAGTGCCCGGTCTCGACCGTTTGGTGCTCAACAAACTGCGCAAAGCATTGTTTAATGCGTTCGGTAACGGCTTCACATTGGGACTCATCATTGGTGGTGCAGCTCTCAATCGCGAGGTAGAGGATTTGCTCAAACGTATGAAATTCCCCTATTGTGTGGGTTATGGAATGACCGAGTGTGGTCCGCTCATCTCATATCGCGATAGAAAAGAGTTTGTTAAATACTCTTGCGGAACATTGGCACACCCCATCGAGTTGCGTATCGACTCATCTAACCCCCGCCGTGTTCTTGGAGAAATCCAGGTTAAGGGCGATGCAGTGATGCTCGGTTATTATAACAACGAAGAGGCAACAAAAGCAGCCTTTACATCAGATGGCTGGTTGCGCACCGGTGATATGGGTATCCTTGATGCTCGCAAGAACCTCTTTATCAAAGGTCGTTGCAAGAATATGATTCTCACAGGTAGCGGACAGAACATCTAC
>CAYRFX010000097.1:0-6661 GCA_964423665.1 uncultured Bacteroidaceae bacterium
TATCAATAATTTAACAATGAATCAAAAGCAGAATTTCAACTGCTGATTCGCATTAGTAACAATTCTTTTCCAATTTACAAATATAGGCAAAGATTTTAATAATTTTAGCATTTTGCGCTTTTCGTTGCTTTTTTCTTATGTTTTTAATAATTTTTACGCAAAAAACAGCTGTTTGGTTAAAAAATGTTCTTGTTTTTGGCGATTCTTTTGTTTTTGTGTAAAAAAACATTCCCGGTTCAGTTTTGCCGAACCGGGAATGTTTTGCAATTAATCTAAACAGATTACTTCTTTATAAGAACTTTTTTATTACCTACTATATATATACCGCTTTCGGTAACCTCGTTCACCTTGCGTCCCGAAAGGTCGTATATTGATGCGTTTTCATAGGTGTTGTCGGCGATTACGTCATCAACGCCGGTCGAAGGGTTTGCATATACAGCATATTCTCCGTTTGTTATCTCCTCGAGCGTGAGCGGTACATATACCATGCAATAGCCGTTGGGCACCTCCTCAAAGAAGAAACCTATGCGATTATCTTTTTGCAGTGTCATGGTAGAGTATGCCGACTCTTTGTCGGTTACCGCAAGTCCCTTTGTCCAGCCTTGCGAGAAGGTGGTGGGGGTGTAAACATTTGTCTCGTTCTCGCCATATACCATCTCTTTGTAGAAGATACCTACATCGCGACGACCATTGCCACAGGGAACAGATTGTAACATTACATCGCACACAGTGTTGTCACTCTTGCGCACAGCTTTCACGCGCAGAATTTCGCCGTTTGTGCTGTTGCTGCCGTAGCTCAATCCGTTGCTGATGTCGTTGCTCGATACTGCGCTGCCCCATGAGCCGGCTGCTGTCTTCAAATCTGTGAATTTGTAGATATTGAAGTAGCGTCCTGCGCTTTTGCGGCTGCTGAGTACGATTGTTCCGTCGGCAAGCTCCTCAACCTTGGGCTCGTCGCCACTGGGTGCGGGGCGGTCATCAACACTGCCGAGCACGTTCCAGCTACCGCCAAAGTCGTCAGAGTAGATAACGCGGTTTCCGTTGTCTCTTGTCCAGATTGAGCAATAGATGCGGTAGTAATCGCCCACCTTCACCTTGCTGCTTTGGCAGATGCGACCCGAACCGATGAACATTGAAGATACTGTGGGTTCTCCATTTTTGAGGAATATCTTGTAAAGGTCGTTTGTTACCTCCACGGGCTCGGTCCACTCCCATTCGTTGCTCTCTTCGTTGTATGTTGCATACACGCGAGCCACACGGTTGATGTTGCTCGATGTTGCTGTTGAGTCGGGGTGCCAACGTCCGTTCCAGCATACTGTGCGGCCGCAAACCATCATAACAAGGAGCTTGTTCTGCTCACGGTCGGCAACAATGGCTGCATCTCCGAAGCCGGTTTTCATTACATTCGTGCTGCCTCCGTCGCCATTTGCGATGAAGAACTCCTCACCCCATGTTTCACCATGGTCATTTGAGATACGGCACTTGATATCTACCTCGCCGTAGCCGATGTCGCTGCCACAGGGGCGGTTGTCGGATATTGCGAATACGGTGCCATTGGGCGCTGTTGCGATGGCGGGGATACGATAAGGCTTGCCGTTGGCATCGTTTGAGTAGTAGATATATTGGTATTTGTTATCTTCATCTACTCCCACGGTAACTGCAATGTCGGCACCATCGGCAGGAACTGCCTGTTCGGGGATAGCCTGCTCACCGTTGAACTCAATCTTCCAGCCGCGATAAAGCGTACCTGCTGCCATGCTGTATGTTGCGCCCACGGGCAAGAAGAGTTCCTGCGCATCGAGCACGGTCTCCTGTGTGAGGTTGATGTTGCTTGTCGCGCCATTGATGTTTACTGCAAGGCTGCCGATGCGGGTGTTGTTCTCGTAGCCGCCGTCGAAAGAGGTTGTGTAGTTGATGTTCAAAGGATTGTTGTAGAGTCTCTTGAAGCACCACTTGCTGCCTCCGTCGCTTGTTGCATAGAGCTTGATGTCGTATCCGTCGCCACCGTGCATGTTAAAACTCTGGGCTGTGGTGCCTGCGGGGCAGATGCCATAGCTGCCGTCGTTCTGCTTCACGATGCAAAGATTTGTGGCGTTTGCAACTGCCACCATTGTGGCAGCCGAGCCGCTGCTTGTGCCTGCAAGTTTCACTGCGAGCGTTTCGCCTGCAACGCGGTTGTATAGTTTGAATGAGTTTTCATCACCTACAAGATACCACACCTCGCTCTCGCCATATGTGCTTCTTGCGCTGTTTACAGCGTGTCCGCTGTAGTTGTCTGCGTCGTTCAGGCGAATGTCGTATGCGTTGCTGCGGTTGTTGTAAATCTGCACGGGAATACCTTCCTGGAAAGATGCCGAGAATATATCAAGCACAAATTTTGCATAAATAGTTGTGTTTGCGGTAATCTCGCTTATCTCGTGTGTTGTGCCCAGCAGGTTGGTGTAATCGGCATCGCTGTAGAAACCTACAAACTTGTATGCAGGGTCGCACTCTTTGAGGGCAAGTGTTGCCACTTTTGCACTCTCTCCCTCGTTTACATATATGGGGGCGTTGGTAATCTCCTGCTCGTTCCATGTGAATACTCCGTTTGCAAGTGGAGCATCACTCACCACGGTGAGTCTCTTGTAGCCTTCGTAGAGGTTGGTGGGCACGAATACAAAGTCGGTACACCATGTGCCTGTTGTCTGGTTGTATGTGCTTGTAGATTGGTCGAATACAGTTCCATCGTTCTTCACAACAAAGTAACGGCTTGCGGCGATGGAGTAGAGTGTAACACCCTTGTGATTGGTGTTTGCGGTGCCTACGGTAAAGTTGTATGCGGCGTCTGCAACAGCCTTGTGGGCGAGGTATTTGCCGGCTTTGTTGGCAAATGTGAATTGTCCTTCGGCGGTTTCTGTGGCTACCCATACATAGGCGTTGTTGCTCTCATCGGCCTCGGTAGAGAGGGTGAGTGTACCGTTGTTATTATAGAGGTAACGGTTTACAAACTCGCCGTTGCTGTATGTGTCGCTGTAAAGAAGATATTCGCCACCATCGGCGGGAACACCATTTGTGAGGGCGTTGTTAAAGTCGTATGCTTCGTTAATGGCATTTGCCAGCTCTGTGGTTTTTGTACTTGCTGCACGCCATGCCTTCACTGCGGTAAATGTCTCTTCAACCTTTGTGTTGCAGGGGAGAATGTAGAATTCCGAGAATGTGAAGAATGGGTTACTGCTGCTTGTGTCGCCGTTAGTGTGTTTGATGGTGAATCTTATGTAGCGGTATCCTGTGCTTGTAATCTTGTCGGAATAGTAATCTGTAACATCAGAAGCAGTGGGGAATCCGCTGCTTATTGTCTTTATGCTTGTAAAGCTCTCACCATCGTTTGAACCCGATATCTCAATGCTTGTGGGGCGGTTGTTGTTGTTCTGGCTACGTTTCTTGAAGTAGAAACGGAAGTCCTTTACGTTTTTGCCCAAATCGGCTTGCAGATAGTGGGCTGTTCCGTCGCCACGGGTGTCGTCATAGCCACTGTGGAAGAATGTGGTGTATGTGTTATCGAGCATGTTGGCTGTGGAGTTGCCGCTCTCTTGGCTTGTGCTTGCGGGGAAGTTGCAGGTGTAGTATGCACCGTCCTGTACAAGCCCGAAGTATTGCTGCAATCCGTAAATATTGATATTCTCGGCATTTGTGGTAGCTGTGCCAACAGCATCGTCGGGAGTATAGCTGTCGGTAACATCTGTTATAAGATATTGGCAACCGGTATCGGTGGTGTTTGTTCCGCTACCCCAGTTATATACCTTGAAGCCGAGTGTGCTGTTATTTGTCTGGTTGAACTGCACGTTTCCGCTGGTTATTATTACATATCCCCTTTCGTTGGCTGGTTTTATGGTCCAGCCTGCCGCTGGCTGTGCAGCCACGGTGTTCAACGCAGTGTTGTTGCTGCTTGCAGGTGAGATGAAGGTGTTGTCTTTTGCATTGACAATATCAAATGTTCCATCGGTGCGGGTAACAAATTTCCACACGCCGGCGTTGGTTGTGGTAGTCTCGCCTACAATCGCTGCTCCTGCACCATATGATGTGGGGTAGCGGTTGCCGCGGAGGGGAGTACACATTCTGTAATATGTAGCACTCTCATCGGTGCTTGCAACGGGCTGGTTCATGTTGCTTGCAGTGAGTGATGCGGTGAATGCAGCCCATGCAGTCTCAAGCTCGGTGATTTGTGCTGCACGCTGCTCCTCGGTCATTGTGGTTGAATATGTCTCCTCAACCTCGGCTATCTTGGCATCGAGGGTTGCTGCTGCGCTCTCGGGCCACAAGCCTACCGCAGTGCCCACATAGGCTCCGCGGTCGCGTTTCATCTCGCTTATCTTGGCTGCGACAAGCTCGGTGGCTTCGTCTTTGCATTGGTTGGGGGAGTAGATGAGGCCTTCGACGGCGTTCTTGCCCTCTTTGTCGGTGAAGACGCAGGTGAACATCCATTTATTGAGGCGTACGCCATTGGCACTCACATAGGGGAGTTTGATGAATACTTTGTTCCAGCCGGCTTTCAGGGTTACTTCGATGGGAGTGCGGGCGGTGAAGTTTTCGTTCATCAGGTCCACCTCGTTGTCGATGCTCTTGCCGCTGTTATCCCATGTGGGTGGGTTGATGCGGGTGCCGTTTATCCAGATGTTTGAGCCTTTGCGGTCCCAGTTGCCTGCATCGGGGGCTTTGTCTTTTTCGCTGCGGCCGTAGTTCTGGAATTCTATCTGAGCTCCCACAGTCTGCTCGGTTTCGCTGTAAACGTATGTCCAGGCGTATGAGGTTACATTGCTGTGGTTGGTGCTGCCAAAGTATGTGGGGATTATGTTGTTGCCCCATGTGTGGCGCAGGTAGATGCCGGCTCCTGTGGCGATACCTGTGTAGTAGGTTGTACCGTTGTGGGTGAATGCTTCGTCGAGCAGGGCGGTGCTTGCGCTTATGCCTTCTTCTTCAATGGGGAAGGTTGCCGATGCGTCGCCGCCATTGGGGATGGCGTCTGTTATGCGCCAGCGTACGTTGGTCTGTTTTACATAGGGGATGGGCTCGCCTGCAAGCGAGTTGTCTTTATGGAAGAGGAAACGGCGTTCCCAGTCGGCGAATTCGTCGTATTCATCGCCACTGTTGGGGAGCATGGTGCCTCCTGCTTCGATGTATTGCTTGCCACCACCTATCCATGCGCGCTCGGCGCTGGCTATTACGTTGGCATACATGTTGTTCTGTTTTACAATATCTACTTCTGTGGGGGTTTTGCGGTCGTTCCAGTATGCCGAGATGGTGCCGGCTACTTCTTCGTTTCCTTGCTCTACATAGTAGATGTTGCTGCGATAGATACCTACTACATCGGCAAAAACGTCGAAGTGGTTGGTGTAGTTGTAGCGGCAGTCGATGTTGGGGCGGCCTGTTATCTTGTTGCCGCTGCTGCTCCACATTTGTGTCATGTCGGTGTCGGTGCCACTCACGTTTACTCCGCTGATGGGGTTCCACACAATTACTTTCTTGCCCAGCCCGTGAATGTGGTCGGTCATGATGGTGAGGAAGTTGGTGTAGGTTATGGCTTTTTCATCGGCTCCGATGTGTATGTAGGGTGCGTCCGGGAAAACCGAGGCTACTTCGGTGAGTACGTTTTTAAGTACTTCCACGCCTTGGTCGGTTTGCATATCGTAGCCCATTGCGCGTACAAAGGCTTCGCTGTGACCGGGCATATCTATCTCGGGGATAATTGTAATACCGCGCTCCTTGGCATAGGTGGCTACCTCTTTACACTCTTCTTGTGTGTAGTATTTGCCGGCAAAGCGGGTCATGGAGGCGGCTGTTGTGAGGGCGGGGTATGCTTTTACCTCGAAACGCCATGCCTGGTTCTCGGTAAAGTGCCAGTGGAAGCAGTTTACTTTGAAGCGTGAGAGCAGGTCAATGTGTTTCTTGAGTGTTTCCACTTCGATGAATGAGCGACCTACGTCGTGCATGAAGCCGCGTAGCTTGAATGCTGCCCAGTCTTTTATCTCAACGGCCTCAACGGATGCTGTGCCTTCGTAGCCTTCGGCAAGCTGGGTCAAGGTCTGTGCCGCACGGATAACACCTATGGGGGCTACGGCGGTTATCTCTATTGCGTCGGCTGTAACGGTGAGGGTGTATGCCTCGTTGTCGAAGCCTGCGAGGGTGTAGTCGTGGGCACCGGCGATGCTTTCAACTATTGTTACATTTACAGTTGCACCACCGTCGCCTATTGTGCAACCGTTGCTTGTGAAGAACTTTTGCAGTGCCACGCAGTTAGTTGCATCTGTGATTGTTACTGCTCGGTTCAGCGCGAATGCCGCTCCCTCGCTCACGGTTACAGAGTGGGGTTTGGGCAATAGGTGCGTAACCTTTGCTTGCACCATAGATGGCAGCAATGCCATCATGGCAATCAGTGTTGCCGAAAGAATTTTTTTCATAATGTATAATTTAGTAATTGTTTGTGCACAAATGTTTCAATTTACAAATATAGTATAATTTAATTAAAAATCAACAATAAGAAGGTGTAAACCACAGTGTGTGGTTGTTGCTCAAATAGTGATAAGTGAAAAAAATAACCTTTTTATCGATGTTTTTATACTATTATAAATGATGCGAATCAGCAGTTGAAATTCTGCTTTTGATTCATTGTTAAATTATTGATATT
>CAYRFX010000098.1:0-6043 GCA_964423665.1 uncultured Bacteroidaceae bacterium
TGTTTCCTTGTGTTGCTCGGCTACTCACTGTGCCCCCTCAGGCTGCCCAATATTTTAGAATTACTTTTGCTTTTCTAAAAAAGCTTTTCATTGTAGCAGAAAGGCGTGGCCGCCCGTGGCGACGTAAACGGGAGGGACCCGACGCGAAGCGGTGGGAGAAAGTTTTTATTTTAGTGTAATAAACCTCTCCCACCAATTTTGCAAATGAAAGCTACACGCCACGCCCCGAATCGGTAATCATGGAACGGAGGGCGTCGTTAAAGGCACGTTCGTTAATTAAATCCTCTATACCGATATGCATGCGGTAGTTCCACAAATGGTCGCGGTTAGAGGGGACATTTATGCGCTCGGCATCGGGGTCGGAAAGGCGCAGACGCTCGTCCATAGCCATTATATCCTGCCATGCGAAAAGGGCGAATGCTGCGGGCGATTGCAGGTGCTGCATGAGAATTGCACGGGCAATGGCACCGCTCATCTCGCGGGGGCAATCGCCACTGTTGCCGAGAACGCGATGATAGAACTCCGAGGAGAGAGCTTCATTCTCGCGCCACCAGCCGCGTAGCGTGCTCATATCGTGCGTCGAGGGGGTAGCTACCGAGAGATAAGGATAGCGTGAGGGGGAAGCAAAGGTCTCACCAAAGAGCTTGGGCATGCGCTGTATCTCGAGCGAAAGGATTTGCAGGTTCTTCATTACCCAAGGCACACATGCGGGTATCATGCCCAAATCCTCGCCACACGCGGTCATTGTGGTAGATTGCAGAACGGGAGCAAGCTTGCGCATTCCCTCCTCGAACCAGTGCATCGTGTGGCGATTATAGAAATACTCCTCGCTGATGCGATCGTATGCTATGCGCTGTGGCTGTGAGAGTCTTGTGTATGCCTCGGTTTCACTGCCTAAGATGCGTGGCACAAACATTTGCGGTTGTTTGAGGTCGCGCAGGAAGAGCACATTGCCATAGAGGTGCAAGAGTGCCTTTTTCATAGCCTGGGGGAATGTGACACTGCACTTTTGGTGAATCTCCCACGCGAGATGCGAGGAGCCGTTTATATACTCCTTAAAACGGTATGTGCCATCGGGCTGCTCGTCAAAGAAGCGTTCAACAAGATATTTCACACGGCGCGGGAAGAGTTCTTTAAGCCTCTCCTTTGTTATATATGGCTGCAAGTGTTGCTCTTCGTCGAGAGAGAAGCCTGCTGCCGCAAGCTCATCGCGGCTCAATGGTTTATTGGGGGAGAAACTGCCCGAAAGACCGCTTACCGAGCTGTGCGGTATCTCCCAGATGCGGAAGAAACCGAGCACATGGTCTATGCGGTAGGCATCAAAGAATTTTGACATATACTGCAAACGACGACGCCACCACGAGTAGCCGTCAAGCGACATCACCTCCCAGTTGTATGTGGGGAAGCCCCAATTCTGCCCATCGGCAGAGAAGGCGTCGGGGGGCGCACCTGCCGACACTTGAAGATTGAACTGCTCGCGCTCGCACCACACATCTACCCCGTTGGGGGCTACACCAATGGGAATATCGCCTTTGAGTGCCACACCTATGGAGTTGGCATATTCGTGTGCCTCACACAACTGCTTGTAGAGCAGATATTGCACAAGCGAGTAGAAATCTATCTCGCGCGCAGCATCGGGGTACTCGGCAAGCACCGCCTGCTCGGTATTTTCATCGTAGTAGCGATATCTCTCCCAGTCCCATATGCAGCTGTGAAGGCGTGCAGTGAGAAAACGGAATATTACATAGGGGCGCAACCAGCGCTTTTCTGCTGCAAGGAAACGGCGGTACTCCTCGGTGGCAAGCAGCTCGCTGCCTTGTTCGTTGAAGAGGTCGCGCAGGTATTTCATTTTCAGCGCATAGACAAGCGAATATTGCACGGCGGGTGCCTCATTGAGCTTGGAGCGGTGAACCTCGTAGTAGCTGTTTGCCTTTTTGCTTTGCAACACCGGCAGTGCCGACATATCCATGTAAATAGGATTGAGCGCATATACAGAAACGCAGTTATAGGGGTAGGAATCTTCGTCGCCACCGAAGATTGTGGTGTCGTTGAGAGGCAGCAACTGCAATATATTCTGCCCGGTGCCACGCAACCACTCTGCCATTAGTTTTATATCGCCAAAATCGCCTATGCCCCACCCGTGGCGCGAACGCATGGAGAAGAGAGGCAGCACTGTTCCCGCCAAGCGTATTCGGCTTGCGGGAAACACCACGTGGGGCAGCGTGCAAACGGTTGCCGTGGAATCGTCAAAGGTGGGGAGCATCAGCGAGCGGTTCTCGCCCTCTTCCCAGCAGGCGTTGCCCTCTTTATCTATCCTCACAAACTTGAACCGGAAGGAGCCGCCGGGCAGTTGCATGGCATCTAAAGTTACGCTCCACAGATTGGGCTCAATCTGCTGCATCTTGACAGCACGGGAGAGGTCCCACTCGCCCAACAGAGGGGTGTTGCCGCTGAGCACAAGAGCATCGCCCTGCCCCACTCCCATCGCATACAACGAGAGGGTGAGACTGCGGTTATACCAATTAACACAAGGAGCGTCGAGAGCAGAGGCGTGCTTGTTGAAGAAGCGGAAGAGGTTGGTTTGGGTATAATAACCCACCGGGGAATCTAACCACATGTCGCCAACATAATAGTTGTTATTCACGCAGTTGAGAGGGAGAGTGTGGGGCATAACCGCCCATTCGTTTCTTGCAACTTTGCCGTCGCGCATGAGACGATAGCCGTATGTGAGCGATGCTGCTTCGGCGGGCAACGAAAGGGTTACCGCCCATGAGTCGCTGCCTGCGCCGTGCATATCGGCACATTGTGTTTCACCGTTCTTGATGCGAAAGATAACCTGCATGGAGGTCCCTTCGTCGGCTCTGTATCGTATATTCAGTTTTATTGTTTTCATATTGCAGTGCTTTATAATTTCGTGGTTTTGAACGAACAGGAGCGGGCATCGGTGCCTGGAACGGCAATTCGCGCTTGCTCGGAAATGTTTGCGAAAATACAAAAAAATATCATTTAACCATAGCCTATTTGCATTTTGTCATTTTTACGGCATTTTTTTTGCAAATTCGGAGATTGCGGCATGAAATAGATTGGTTTTTTCATAGATTTATAAAATAAATCGCTTATTTTTGCAGATTAATAGTGGCGAGTTTGCAGCAATTGTTATATTGAACACTCCCACCCCTCAGTCAGGGGCGCAGTTTGATTGCCGGTGCGGGCTGATTGGAATGACATTGAGGATATTGAAACGATAAGAATGATACGGATTTCAGCCCCTTGGCTGTATAAAAATATAAATTGTAAAAAATATTAGAAAAATGAGCGATAGATTATTTATTTTTGACACAACCCTGCGCGATGGCGAGCAGGTACCCGGTTGCCAGCTAAACACTGTTGAGAAAATTCAGGTTGCAAAGCAGCTTGAACAGCTGGGTGTAGATGTTATTGAGGCGGGGTTCCCCATCTCGAGCCCCGGAGATTTTAACTCTGTTATTGAAATTTCAAAAGCCGTTACATGGCCCACGATCTGTGCACTGACACGCGGCATTGAGAAAGATATTGATGTTGCTGTCGATGCCTTGCGCTATGCAAAACACAAAAGAATACACACAGGTATTGGAACATCTGATTCTCACATCAAATACAAATTCCGTTCTACACGCGAAGAGATTATTGAGCGCGCAGTGGCTGCCGTGAAATATGCGAAACGATACGTTGAGGATATTGAGTTTTATGCCGAGGATGCGGGCCGCACCGACAATGAGTATCTTGCACGTGTGGTGGAGGCTGTGATAAAGGCGGGTGCCACCGTGGTGAATATCCCCGACACAACAGGATACTGCCTGCCCACAGAGTATGGCGAGAAGATCAAATACCTGATGGAGCATGTCGATGGCATTCACAACGCTACAATTTCGACACACTGCCACAACGACCTGGGCATGGCTACCGCAAACACTCTTTCGGGTGTGATGAACGGCGCACGACAGGTGGAGGTTACCATAAACGGTATAGGCGAGAGAGCCGGAAACACCTCACTCGAGGAGATTGTGATGATTACAAAGTGCCACCCCACCCTTAAAGTGGAGACAAACATAAACACACAGAAGATTTTCCCCACAAGCCGCATGATTTCGAGCCTTATGAACATGCCCGTGCAGGCAAACAAGGCTATTGTGGGACGCAATGCTTTTGCACATTCATCGGGTATTCACCAAGATGGTGTGCTTAAAGATGTTAGCACATACGAGATTATGAACCCCAAGGATGTGGGTATCGACGACAACTCTATCGTGCTCACCGCACGCAGCGGACGCGCAGCACTCAAATACCGTTTGAGCGTATTAGGTGTTACATTGGAGGACGACAAACTGAACGAGGTTTACGAGCAGTTCTTGCGCCTTGCCGACAAGAAGAAAGAGGTGCACGACGATGATATCTTAGTACTTGCCGGTGCCGAGCGCAGCTCGAACAAGGGCATCAAGCTCGAATATCTGCAGGTTACAACAGGGCTCAACATACGCTCGGTGGCAAGCATCGGCTTGCGCATCTCGGGCGAGCTCTTTGAGAGCGCAGCCACAGGTAACGGCCCCGTAGATGCTGCCATAAAGGCATTGAAAAACATCATACGCCGCGAGATGACCTTGAAGGAGTTTACCATTCAGGCGATAAGCAAGGGAAGCGACGATATGGGTAAAGTACACATGCAGGTTGAGTACAACGACCGCCTTTATTATGGATTCGGTGCAAATACCGATATTGTGAGCGCGTCGGTGGAGGCTTATATCGACTGTATAAACAAGTTCAACGAATAAGAGGAGAGAATGAACACATTATTTGACAAGATTTGGGACGCGCACGTTGTGCAGAAAGTTGATGACGGCCCTACCCAATTATATATAGACCGCTTGTATTGCCACGAGGTTACATCGCCTCAGGCTTTTGACGAGTTGCGCAGCAGAGGCATAGGGTGCTTGCGCCCCGAAAAGATTTTCTGCATGCCCGACCACAATATCCCCACGAAGAACCAGGACAAGCCCATTGAGGACGAGGTATCGCGTAAATCGGTGGATACACTCACAAAGAACGCCGCAGAGTTCGGGCTCAGCTATTGGGGAATGAAACACCCCAACAACGGTATCATACACGTTGTGGGCCCCGAGCAGGGACTCACTCTCCCGGGAATGACTATCGTATGTGGCGACTCTCACACATCGACACACGGTGCAATGGGTGCTATCGCATTCGGCATCGGTACAAGCGAGGTGGGGATGGTGATGGCTTCGCAATGTATTCTGCAACAGAAGCCCAAGGCTATGCGCATAAGCGTTGAGGGCAAACCGGGCAAAGGCGTTACCGCAAAAGATGTCGCATTGTATATAATGTCTAAAATGACCACCAGCGGTGCTACAGGCTACTTTGTAGAGTATGCAGGCGAAGCTATACGCTCGTTAAGCATGGAGAGCCGTCTCACACTGTGCAACCTGTCTATTGAGATGGGAGCACGCGGTGGAATGGTTGCCCCCGACGAGGTTACATTTGAGTATATAAAAGACCGCCCATACGCACCCAAAGGCGAAGAGTGGGAAAAGGCTGTTGCATACTGGAAAACTCTGAAAAGCGAGGAGGATGCAGTATTTGACAAGGAATACACCTTCCGTGCCGAGGATATTGAACCTCGCATAACATATGGTACCAACCCCGGCATGGGCATAGGCATAACCGAGTGCATCCCCACCGTTGATACAATAGACGAGGCGGGGCGTGCATCGTTCCTCAAGTCGCTCGACTACATGAAGTTCAATGCAGGCGAAAGACTTACAGGACACCCCATAGACTATGTTTTTGTGGGTAGTTGCACTAACGGACGCATCGAGGACTTCCGCGCATTTGCACAGATTGTAAAGGGCAAAAAGAAGGCAGAGGGTGTTACAGCATGGATTGTGCCGGGTTCATGGAACGTGGCACGCCAAATTGAAGCAGAGGGCATTGACAAGGTGCTTGCAGAGGCAGGGTTCGAGATTCGCGAACCGAGTTGCTCGGCTTGCCT
>CAYRFX010000099.1:0-5886 GCA_964423665.1 uncultured Bacteroidaceae bacterium
GCTTATTTGCCCGCATCGGTTGCAAACGGTGCTGCAAGCTACAGCTTCAATTTCGACTGGGCAGGTACCACAGGCATCGAGGGCGTTGAGGCTGAGGGTGTGCAGAATGGTAAAATCTACGACATCACAGGTCGCGAGGTTAAGGCAATCACCGCTCCCGGCATTTACATTGTAAATGGTAGCAAAGTTGTGATTAAGTGAGAGGAATAACAAACAAGTTTACTTGATTTGTATTCCCGAACGGCAACAACTTCGCCGCAGGCAAAGTCAGTGATTAAGTGAGAGGAATAACAAACAAGTTTACTTGATTTGTATTCCCGAGCGGCAACAACTTCGCCGCAGGCAAAGGTGCTTGTTAAGTAAAGAAATCTAAAAACCATTCAATAAATAAAATGTTAAACTCCTGCATGCGACCCGCATGCAGGAGTTTAACATTTTTCAATTTTATGATATTCTTTATAAATTTGCGAGTTTGCAAATTAAGGAGTATATTTACACATTGTTATATTAACGTAAGTTTGAAATAAACCTAAGCATACCGCGAACCTGTCATTTCGATGGAGCGTAGCGACGAGAAATCTCAAAAATATCGTAAAATACGAGATCTCTCACATACGTTCGAGATGACAAATCTGCGAATTTGTTGTATAAATTGTTATATCGAACTCAGCTTATATTAAGTAAACTGCAATGTCTGTAGAGATTAAAAAAGTTGAAACAAACAGTATGTTGAAGCGTTTTGTGCGTTTCAACTACGAGATGTACAAAGATAATCCTTATGCCGTGCCCGACTTGTACGAGGATACAATGAATACCTTGCGCAAAGACCGCAACGCTGCATTTGAGTTTTGTGATGCCTGCTATTTTCTCGCCTATCGTGCCGGGAAGATTGTGGGGCGTGTGGCTGCAATCATCAATCGCCGTGCCAATGAGAAATGGGGGCAAAAGGCTGCCCGTTTCGGCTGGATAGATTTTATTGATGACCGAGAGGTATCGGCGGCTCTTATGGGGGCTGTGGAGCAGTGGGCACGCGAGCGTGGAATGACCGAGCTGCATGGTCCGCTGGGTTTCACCGACCTTGACCCCGAGGGTATGCTCATTGAGGGTTTCGACCGCTTGAGCACAATGGCGACAATATATAACCACCCTTATTACAAGGAGCACATAGAGGCTCTGGGTTATGAGAAAGATGTCGATTGGGTGGAATATCTTATAAAGGTACCCGAGAAGAACTGGGAAAAGGCCGAGCGTTTGTCGGCAATAGTTGCCAAGAGGTATAACCTGCGTGTTGTGCAGTGCAAGTCGCGCAGCGAGCTTGCCAAGCGTTACGGAAAGGCTCTTTTTGAGATTGTGAACGAGTGTTATGCTCCTCTTTATGGTGTTTCACCGCTCAGTGATAAGCAGATTGAGCAGCTTATCAAGCAATATCTGCCTGTGGTGGATTTACGCCTGATATCCCTTATAGTAGATGGGAATGACAATCTTGTGGCTATTGCTGTGAGCTTAGTATCGCTGTCCGAGGCTTTGCAGAAGGCAAAGGGGCGTCTTTTCCCGTTCGGGTGGTTCCATCTGTTAAAAGCTCTGTTCTTCAAGCGTCCCAAGCGCCTCGATTTTCTTCTTGTGGCAATAAAGCCCGAATATCAGAGCAAGGGTGCAATGGCAATGATTTTCAATGACCTCATGCCGCGTTACATATCAATGGGCTTTGAAGATGTGGAGACCAACCCCGAGCTTGAGACCAACGGCAAGGTGCAGGCTCAGTGGGACAATTTTGAGAAAGAACAACACAAACGCCGCAGGGCATATAAGAAACAGTTATAAAAATGAGCGAAGATAAGAATCTTATATTTGACAACGCTGCGCCTGTGGAGCAGCCCGCATATACCGAAGATAATATACGCCACCTGAGCGATATGGAACATATACGCACCCGTCCGGGTATGTATATCGGTAAATTGGGTGATGGCTCGCAGAACGACGATGGTATATATGTGCTGCTGAAAGAGGTGGTGGATAACTGTATCGATGAGTTCAAGATGGGAGCCGGCAAACGCATTGAGATAGATATTGAGAACAATCACTCGGTAGCGGTGCGCGACTATGGTCGCGGAATCCCGCAGGGTAAGATGATTGATGCGGTGAGCAAGTTGAACACCGGTGCAAAGTATGATAGCAAGGCGTTCAAGAAATCAGTTGGTTTGAACGGTGTGGGTCTTAAAGCTGTGAACGCGCTGAGCACCCGTTTCGAGGTGCGCAGTTACCGTGACGGCATTGTGCGCTCGGCAGTTTTTGAAGCGGGTAATCTCGTAAGCGATACAACCGAAAAAACCGCCGACGAGAATGGCACATATATAGCGTTCACTCCCGATGCGAAGCTCTTTCGCAACTATGAGTATCGCCCTGCATTCATAGAGACACTGTTGCGTAACTACACATATTTGAATACCGGTCTTGCTATAATGTTTAATGGCAAGCGTATATTGTCGCGCAACGGTCTTGCCGACCTGCTCACCGACAGCATGACTGCCGAAGGGCTCTATCCCATAATACACCTTAAAGGCGAGGATATTGAGATTGCTTTCACCCACGCACAGCAATATGGTGAGGAGTATTATTCGTTTGTAAACGGTCAGCATACCTCACAGGGTGGTACTCACCAGAGTGCATTCAAGGAGATGGTGGCATCAACCATTCACGACTTTTTCTCGGCAAAGAATTTTGAGTATTGCGATATTCGCAACGGTATTGTTGCGGCAATAGCCATAAATATACAGGAGCCGGTGTTCGAGAGCCAGACAAAAGTGCGCCTCGGCTCCACCACCATAGCTCCCGAGGAGGGTAGCATGAGCGTGAAGAAGTTTATCGGCGACTTTGTGAAAGAGGAACTCGACAATTTCCTCCACAAGAATCCCGATATAAGCGATGTGATGCTTGTGAAGATACAGGCGTCTGAAAAGGAGCGCAAGGAGCTTGCCGGCCTCACAAAACAGGTGCGCGAGAAGGCGAAAAAGGTGAATATGCATAACCGTAAGCTGCGCGACTGCCGCATTCACTATAACGACAGCAAGGGCGATCGCATAGACGAGAGCTGTATATTCATCACCGAGGGTGATTCTGCGAGCGGTTCCATCACAAAGAGTCGTGATGCAAACACTCAGGCAGTGTTCAGCCTGCGTGGTAAGCCGCTCAACTGTTTCGGGCTCAGCCGTGCCGTTGTCTATCAGAATGAGGAATTCAATCTGCTGCAAGCAGCTTTGAATATTGAAGATGGGCTTGAGGGGCTGCGCTACAACAAGGTTATTGTTGCAACCGATGCCGATGTCGATGGTATGCACATTCGCCTGCTCATGATAACCTTCTTCCTGCAGTTCTTCCCCGAACTTATTAAGAAGGGGCACGTTTATATATTGCAAACCCCTCTCTTCCGTGTGCGCAACAAGCGCAAGCAGCCACGCGGCAAGAAGGCTGCCGGCGAGCAGGAGCAGCCCAAGGGCGATTTTGAGACGATATATTGCTACTCCGAGGAGGAACGCATTGCTGCAATAGAGAAGCTGTCGCCCAACCCCGAGATTACACGATTCAAGGGACTTGGTGAGATTTCTCCCGATGAGTTCCGCAATTTTATAGGTCCCGATATGCGCCTTGAACGCGTTTCTATGCACAAAGATGACAAGGTCGATGAACTGCTCTGTTACTACATGGGCAAGAATACCATGGAGCGTCAGAACTTTATTATCGATAACCTTGTGGTTGAAGAGGACAAAACTGACGAAGAATAAAGGTTATGAAAAAAGCTCTTTTTGCCGGGACATTCAATCCATATACCCGCGGTCATCATGCGATAGTGCAACGTGCCCTTGCCATCTTCGATAAGGTGGTGGTGGCAGTGGGTTGCAACATGAGCAAAGAGGGGCTCTCTGCTGCCGAAGAACGCTGTTCAGCCATTAAAAAGGTCTATGAGGGCGACCCTCGTGTGGAGGTCGCAACTTATGGCGGGCTCACAATGGATTATGCACGCGAGATAGGTGCTACGGCACTATTGCGCGGTGTGCGCAGTGTTAAGGATTTTGAATATGAACGCGACCTCGCAGATGTGAATTTGCGGTTGGGAGGTATTGAGACTGTTATCCTTGTAAGTTCCCCCGAGAATGCGGCGATAAGCAGCAGTCTTGTGCGTGAGTTTATGGCATACGGGAAAGATGTTAAAGATTTATTACCATAAAACACTATGAAAAAGATATTATCGCTGATATTTGCAATAACCCTGCTGTTGCCTGTTGCAGCACAGGAGAAGATGCCTGCATCGCTTTATAAGCTGCTCACGGCAGGTAATATAATCAATCGTTGCTATGTGGATAGCGTAAACGATACAAAGGTTGTGGAAGAGGGTATAAAGGCTATGCTGAAACAGCTTGACCCACATTCTACATATACCGACCCTAAGGAGACAAAAGCCCTGCTTGAGGAGATGGAGGGCAGCTTTGGCGGTATAGGTATTCAGTTCAATATTGTAGATGACACGCTCTATGTTATACGCACAACAACTGCAGGTCCGTCGGAACGTGCGGGTATCCTGGCAGGCGACCGTGTGGTTATGGTCAATGACACCGCCATTGCCGGAGTGAAGATGGAACGTGCCGATATAATGTCGCGCTTGCGCGGGCCTGCCGGTACAAAAGTGAAGCTGAGCGTTAAGCGTACCGGAATTGAACGCCTGCTCACGTTCAACCTTGAACGTGCCATGATAGCAACGGAAAGTGTCGATGTTGCATATATGGTTGATAAGAGTGTGGGCTATATACGCATCACCTCGTTTGGGGCAACAACCTACAAGGAATTTGTTGCGGCTCTCGATTCGTTGAAGGGATGCGGCATGAACTCTCTTATGCTCGACCTCCAGGGCAACGGCGGCGGTTATCTGTCGGCAGCGGTGGATATTGCCAATGAGTTCCTCGAGCGAACCAATCTTGTGGTATATACCGAGGGGCGTATATCTCCCCGTTTCGACCATCTCGCAAAGGGTGGGGGACGCTTTGTTAAAGGTAATCTTGTGGTGCTTGTCGATGAGACCTCGGCTTCTGCGGCAGAGATTCTTGCAGGTGCCATACAGGACTGGGATCGCGGTGCTGTGGTAGGTCGTCGCACATTTGGAAAGGGATTGGTGCAGCGTCCTTTCCCCATGCCCGATAACTCTATGATTCGTCTCACCATAGCTCGCTATTATACTCCCACGGGGCGTTGCATTCAGAAGCCATACGGTGATACAATAGACTATAAGGACGAGCTTGTGCATCGTTATAACAATGGTGAGCTGAGCAATGCCGACAGCATACATTTCCCCGATTCGTTAAAGACATATACCAAGCGTTTGGGGCGTGTGGTTTATGGCGGTGGCGGTATTATGCCCGATTATTTCATTCCGCTTGATACTCTGCGTTACACAAAATATCATCGCGAGCTTTCGCGTAAGGGCTCTGTTATACAGGCTGCTCTGCGTTATGTAGATGCCAATCGCGATGCTTTGGCAACGGAATACCCCACAGTTGATGATTTTGACAAGAATTTTGTTGTGGATTCGGCTTTTGTGGATATTCTTAAAAAGCAGGGCGAGCGCGATAGTGTGAAACTCGAAGGTGGCGAGGAGGAGTTCGCAAAATCGCTCCCGGAACTCTTATTTCAATTAAAATGGCTTGTGGCTCGCGATATGTGGGGTACAAGTGAGGCTGTTCAAATATATCACAAGAACAGTGATGCATTTAAGAGAGGTTATGCCATAGTGAGGGAACGCGATATGGATAAGGTGCTGAAAAAGGAGAAATAAGAAATTGAATAAAAGAGGCCGGGTCAAAAGCATTTTTGGTCCGGCTTTGTTTTACTACCTGATAT
>CAYRFX010000100.1:0-5772 GCA_964423665.1 uncultured Bacteroidaceae bacterium
TGCTTGAGCTCCTCGAGCAACTGTTGTGTGCGCAGTTTCTCTTGCTCCAGCTTTATCTGCAATGAGTCGTTGGTGATGCGTATTTTTAATTCATCGTATTGTGCCGCAAAGCTTGAATATTCGCTTTCGAGCTCCTCTTTCTCAAGTGCAAACAACTCCTGCATCTCGGTATTCTGCTGCTTGCTCTGTGCAAGTAATACGCTCAACACTATTGCTGCTGCAAGCAACACGCCGGCAACTATGAATAGAACAATTTTCTGTTGTTTGTTCTCCATATTGTTTGTTATTTAGACAATTTTTGAATACTCTCTTTAAGCATTGCAATCTTCTCGGTGGCGTCGGCCTGTTTCTTGCGCTCTATTGCAATAATCTTTTCGGGTGCCTTGCTCACAAAGTTGGGGTTGTTCAATTTTGCCTCTACGCTTTTGAGGAACTTCTCGTGATAAGCAAGCTCCTCCTGCATCTTGGCAATCTCGGCATTCTTGTCTATGAGTGAGCCCATGGGCACGGCAAACTCTGTTGTGCCCACGCGGAACGATTGTGCAGTGTCATCGGGGGTGCTCACGCTGTCGATACCGGTGAGGTTACCCATCTTGGTGAGCACGCTCTCCAAGCCTGCAACGGGCGATGCACCTATAATTTGCAATGCGAGGGGTTCGCGGGGCGACAGGTTTTTCTGCTGGCGAATGGCACGCACGTTGCCGATAACCTCTTTGAGCGCGGCAATCTTGCCGAGGAACTCCTCGTCGCAGGGGCGGCAGAGTTCTTTCACGCTCTGTGTCATGATGCTCTCGCCATCCTTGCGCTCGTAGATAGATTGCCACAACTCCTCGGTGATGAAGGGCATGAAGGGGTGCAACAGGCGCAGCAATCGGTCGAAGAATTTGAGCGTAGCCTCGTATGTGGCTGCATCTATGGGTGAGCCGTATGCGGGCTTAATCATCTCCAGATACCAAGCCGAGAACTCGTCCCAGAATAGTGTATATACATTCATCAACGCTTCGTTGATGCGGTATTTACCAAATTGGTCGTCGAGCAGTGTGGCTGCTTTTGCGAGTGTCTCGTCAAAGTAACGTATAGCAAGTTTTGCGCTCTCAGGCTGCTCAATCTCGCAGCTCACGTTCCAGCCCTTTACAAGGCGGAAGGCATTCCATATCTTGTTGCAGAAGTTACGACCCTGCTCGCAGAGGCTTTCGTCAAAGAGAATGTCGTTGCCGGCAGGGGCAGAGAGCATGATACCCATACGCACACCGTCGGCACCATATTGTGCAATGAGGTCGAGCGGGTTGGGCGAGTTACCAAGCTGCTTGCTCATCTTGCGACCCAGCTTGTCGCGCACGATACCGGTGAAATATACGTTGCGGAAAGGCATCTCCCCCTGATACTCGTAGCCTGCCATAATCATGCGGGCTACCCAGAAGAAGATAATATCAGGACCTGTTACAAGGTCGTTGGTGGGGTAGTAGTAGCTTATCTCCTTGTTGCCCGGGTCCAAAATGCCGTTGAACAATGAGATGGGCCACAACCAAGAGCTGAACCATGTATCAAGAGCATCTTCGTCGTGGTGAAGCTCCTCGGCAGTGATATTTTCGTAACCGGGGATTGCTTTTGCAAGCTCCACAGCCTGCTCTATGCTCTCTGCAACCACGAATTTTTCTCCCTCACCCTCGGCTGTGGGCAGGAAGTATGCAGGTATGCGGTGTCCCCACCACAGCTGGCGGCTGATGCACCAGTCCTGTATGTTGGCAAGCCAGTTGTTGTATGTGGTCTTGTATTTTGTGGGGTAGAATTTAAGTTCGTCGTTCATTACAGGGGGCAGGGCAATGTCGGCAAAGTGCTGCATCTTCAAGAACCACTGCATGCAGAGACGGGGCTCGACTGCTGTGTCGGCGTTGCGCTCCGAGTAGCCCACCTTGTTGTCATAATCCTCAACCTTTTCGAGCAGGCCTGCTTTCTCAAGGTCTATGGCAATCTGTTTGCGCACCTCCATGCGATCCATGCCCACATAGAGACCGGCAGCCTCGCTCAGTGTGGCATCGGCGTTGAAGATATCTATTGTTTCAAGGTTGTGTGTTTTGCCCAGCATGTAGTCGTTGGTGTCATGGGCTGGAGTTACCTTCAAGCAACCTGTTCCGAACTCAATCTCTACATAACGGTCCTCAATCACGGGAATAACGCGGTTCACAAGTGGAACAATCACGCTCTTGCCCTTCAACCAGCTATTCTTGGGGTCTTTGGGGTTTATACACATTGCCGTGTCGCCCATGATAGTCTCGGGGCGTGTGGTTGCCACAACAGCGTAGCGGCGACCGGTGGCGTCGCGGTGCAGAATCTGGTGCTTAACGGTGGCGTCGAAAGCATCGGTGGGCTGCAATGTAACTGCATCAGTCTCCTCGCCGTCGGTGCTCCCCGCGGGCTCATCAACATAGTATTTCAGATAGTAGAGCTTGCTTTTCTCCTCCTTGTAGATAACCTCCTCGTTGCTGAGTGCGGTCTGTGCCTTGGGGTCCCAGTTTACCATGCGCAAGCCACGGTATATGAGTCCTTTGTTGTAGAGGTCGCAAAATACCTTAATAACGCTCTTGCTGCGAATTTCGTCCATAGTGAACGATGTGCGGTCCCAGTCGCATGATGCACCTAATTTGCGCAACTGCTGCAAGATGATACCGCCATGCTCCTCTTTCCACTCCCAAGCATGTTTCAGGAACTCCTCGCGTGTAAGGTCGCTTTTCTTAATACCCTGCTCGGCAAGCTTTTTCACCACCTTTGCCTCTGTGGCAATAGATGCGTGGTCGGTTCCGGGCACCCAGCAGGCGTTTTTGCCAAGCATGCGTGCGCGGCGCACAAGAATATCCTGTATGGTGTTATTGAGCATGTGTCCCATGTGCAACACACCTGTTACGTTGGGTGGGGGAATAACTATAGTGTAGGGTTCTCTCTCATCGGGCTCCGAGTGGAACAAATTATTCTTCAGCCAATAGGCATACCATTTCTCTTCAACCTCTGCGGGAATATAGGTGCTTGCTAAGCTCATAGTATTTTTGAATTTATATAATTACTCTGTTAAAAATTTAATTAACTGCAAAGTTAATTCTTATTATTAAATTAATTACTTTTGTAGCACAAAAAAATGAAAAATATGCATAGCAGAAGTGAAATTTTAGTCTCTTTTGAGCGCTTTTTAGATGTTCTCGACGAATTACGTGAAAAATGTCCGTGGGATAGAAAGCAGACAAACAGCAGCTTGCGCCCCAACACCATAGAAGAAGTTTATGAGCTCTCCGATGCCCTTGTTGCCGATGATACTCAAAACATTTGCAAGGAACTGGGCGATGTGCTGTTGCACGTTGCCTTCTATGCAAAGATAGCGCAAGAGCAGGAACAGTTTGATATAAAAGATGTGTGCGACCGCCTGTGCGAGAAACTCATCTATCGCCACCCTCATGTATTTGGCACCGCAAAAGCCGAAACAGCAGGCGAGGTGTGCAAGAACTGGGAGCAACTGAAGCGCACCGAAAAAGATGGCAACAAAAGCCTTTTGAGCGGTGTTCCTGTCTCCATGCCCTCGCTCATAAAAGCCTATCGCATGCAGGAGAAGGCTGCCAACATTGGGTTCGACTGGGATAAAAAAGAGGAGGTGTGGAACAAGGTAGATGAAGAACTGGGCGAGCTGCGTGCCGAGATGGAGAAGGGTGATAAGGAGAATATGCAAAAAGAGTACGGCGATTTCCTCTTCAGCCTCGTGAATGCCGCCCGCCTCTATGATATAAACCCCGACACCGCCCTTGAACAGACAAACAGCAAGTTCCGCCGTCGCTTCAATTATATCGAGGAACACTCAAAGGAGATTGGCAGGAACCTACCCGATATGACACTTGCCGAGATGGATTCCCTGTGGAACGAAGCTAAGGCGAAGGAGAAAAGCAATGTTTAATCCTTTGAAATATAGCGCAGTGAGAATATTTTATTCTGGCAAAATATTCTCACTGCGCTATCATTATGGTAGCCTGTCGGCGTTATTTCTCATTTTGGTATCTAAATCCTCCAAGAACCCGGCTCTGTATGTGGAAACGGGGTTCATAACCGATTTGAAACCCATATATGTCCATTCGTCTTTCTGCATCTTCTTCGTTGCTTCTCTCATCAATTCGTTGTATCTGTTGCAATATGAGTGATATGAAGGATATTTCTGCAGGTTGCTGCTGTCGTTTACAAAGGCTCTAACAGCACTGTAATAGAGATTCAACTTTGTTTTGAATTGCTCAAACTCCTCCAGTGTTGCCACTCTTTCATAGTAAGGCATAGCTTCAAACTCTTTCTCCATCTTATATTGGTGAATAGTGCCGGGCAGTATCAAAGCAATGAGTGCCAGGGCAAATACAATAACAGCAGTTACAAATCGTTTCCCCCTCTTCCGTGGAAGGTCTGTGATAATCTCTTCTACCGTTTTGTATCGCTGTTCTTTATCTCTTGCCGTACAACGCGTTATTACCTTATTATATATATGCCTGTTGGGTAATAGTTCAATTATGCGCCCCAATGCATATATGTCGCTGCGTTCATCAATTCCGCTGTTGTTCAGTTGTTCCGGTGCTGCAAACTGCTCGGTGTGCCCGGTGGTGCCGGTAAAGCAATCGGTGCGGCAAAATCCTAAATCCACCAATTTGACATCGTTGTTTATGCGGGTAAGCAGAATGTTATCGGGCTTTATGTCCAAATGCAGTGTCTGATTGGTGTGAAGGTACCTGACTGCCCATAGCAACTGCCTAATGAACTTGTCGCAATTCTCTCTATTGGCAAAATAGTGAGGGTTGGTTGCCAATCTTTCGGTGAGCGTCTCTCCGTCTATATATTCAATGTGAATGCTATCGCCCTGCAAAGCTATGTAACGTGCAAGGTTGGGGTGCTCCAAACGGAACCCTGTCTCAAACTCCTTTTGCAACGCTTCCCTGTAGAGTATATTATCGGCATATTCGGGCTTTAATTTCTTTATGAATATAAGCTTTCCGTATATCTTTGCGCGATAGGTGTTGCAGGTGCTCCCCGTGGTGTGTAACTCCTCCATCATATCACAGCCATTCGTCGCAGATGTATTGGCAAAAGAATCGCTGCTGAACTTGGAAACTTCCATAGGCTTTAGCTCTTTTCAGTTACTTTTATCGATGATAACCCCGAAACAATCCCTGCCGTGTATAGCCCTAAAAAGTTACCATCGGCTTGCACATTTTCGATGAACAGAGGGTGGTGGAGAACGAAATTTTTTATCTCTCCTGTGGCACCCTGCGGCATCTTGCTGTTTACACTTTCCATTACTTTGTATCTGCCGTGTCCAAGATGTTCAAAAGTGATTTTTCTGTCGGGCGGGTAGCACACCTCCACCAATGAACCGGTGAATAGGGTGGCTGAATGTAGTTCATCTTTATGTTCGTCAAAGGTAGAATTGCCGTTGTCGGCAATTCTTGAATACTCCTCCCATGATTTGTAACCCAAATAACGAGCAATGGTATCGAGAGTGGTTGTGTGCGGCTTGCGTTCATCATCGGCAAAGCCTGCAAGGCGTTTAAGTGTGGTGGCACCAATGTGTACCTTTGTCTTGCTCTCAATGTCGAGAGAGAGAATGTTGCAATCTGCCGGGATGCGAATTTCGTGCCCGCATCTCTTTTCCAATAGTTCTATAGTGCTTGGTGATAGTTTCATTTTTTGTAAATTGTGTGCAAAAGTACAAGATTATGTCAAGGAACTGCCTGTAAGCGCAGGCTTAAGTTGGCTTTT
>CAYRFX010000101.1:0-5723 GCA_964423665.1 uncultured Bacteroidaceae bacterium
TCGGCATCGAGCCTAACGAGCACGTTGTTTACATGGCTGTTAGACAGTATCTTGCTGCTCAGCGTCAGGGTACACATAAGTCAAAAGAGAGAAGCGAAATTTCAGGTTCTACACGCAAGCTTGGTCGTCAGAAGGGCGGCGGTGGCGCACGTCGTGGTGACATCAACTCACCTCTGTTGGTAGGTGGTGCTCGCGTGTTTGGTCCCACACCTCGCGATTACAGCTTTAAGCTCAATAAGAAAGTGAAGCAGCTTGCGCGCAAGTCGGCTCTTTCACAGAAGGCTATTGACAATGCGATTATTGTTCTTGAGGACTTCAACTTCGAGGCTCCCAGCACAAAATCTTTTGTTGAGATGTTAAATAAACTTAATATTTCTGAAAAGAAACAACTGTTTGTTTTGCCATCTAGCAATAAATGCGTATATTTGTCAGCTCGTAATTTGAAGGGCACAAAAGTTGCAATTGCTTCGGACATAAATACCTATGGTATTATGAATGCCGAAGTTTTGGTTGTGACCGAGAGCTCTCTCGAGGTAATTAATAACATTTTAGCTAAAAAGGAGGCGTAAACAATGGGTGTATTGATTAAACCACTGGTCACTGAGAAGATGACCAATATTACCGATAAGTTTAATCGTTTCGGATTTCTTGTTCGTCCCGAGGCTAACAAGTTGGTAATTAAGAAAGAGATAGAGGCGTTGTATAATGTAACTGTAGTTGATGTGAATACTATGAACTACGCAGGCAAGAACAAGAGCCGTTACACAAAAGCAGGCTTTGTGAAAGGTCGCACCAACGCTGTGAAGAAAGCTATCGTCACACTTAAAGAGGGCGATACCATTGATTTTTATAGTAACATTTAATTAAGATGGCAGTACGTAAATTTAAGCCTACAACACCGGGCCAAAGACATAAGATTATTGGTACCTTTGAAGAGATCACTGCTACGGTACCAGAGAAATCGCTTGTAACCGGTAAACGTTCTACCGGCGGTCGTAACAACACCGGTAAGATGACCATGCGCTACAGAGGTGGCGGTCACAAACGTAAATTCAGATTTATCGATTTCAAGCGTAACAAAGATGGAATTCCCGCTACAGTAAAGAGCATCGAGTATGATCCTAACCGTTCAGCTCGTATCGCTTTGTTGTATTATGCTGATGGCGAGAAGAGTTATATAATTGCTCCTAATGGTTTGGAGGTTGGCGCAGTTTTGATGTCAGGTGCCGACGCTGCTCCCGAGCTTGGTAATGCACTTCCTTTGAAGTCTATTCCAGTGGGTACAGTTGTTCACAACATCGAGCTTCGCCCCGGTCAAGGTGCTATCCTTGTTCGCTCTGCCGGTAACTTTGCACAGATTGTTTCTCGTGACGAGAACTACTGCGTAATCAAGTTGCCTTCAGGAGAGGTGCGCCGCATCTTGGGTACTTGCCGTGCTACAATCGGTACAGTAGGTAACTCAGACCATGCACTTGAGAGCTCTGGTAAAGCCGGTCGTTCTCGTTGGATGGGACGTCGTCCTCACAACCGTGGTGTTGTTATGAACCCTGTTGATCACCCTATGGGTGGTGGTGAAGGTCGTGCTTCAGGAGGTCACCCCAGATCTCGCAAGGGCTTGTATGCTAAGGGTCTCAAGACTCGTGCGCCTAAGAAGCAGTCTAACAAGTACATTATTGAGAGAAGAAAGAAGTAATAATAAGGAAATTTTTGAATTAATATGAGTCGTTCATTAAAAAAAGGTCCATATATCAATGTAAAGTTGGAGAACAAGGTGCTTGCCATGAACGAGAGCGGTAAGAAATCGGTCATCAAGTCTTGGGCTCGTGCTTCTATGATTTCTCCCGATTTTGTAGGACACACAATAGCTGTTCATAACGGTAATAAATTTATCCCTGTTTATATAACAGAGAACATGGTAGGTCATAAGTTGGGAGAGTTTGCTCCCACTCGTACATTCCGTGGACACTCGGGTAACCGTAAGAAATAAACAGGTTTTATTAAATTGAATTAAATAAATTATAATAATGGGAGCAAGAAAAAAATTAGCTGCTGACAAGAGAAAAGAGGCTCGTAAAAGCCTTTATTTCGCCAGTGCGAAGGATATTCCCTCATCACCCCGCAAAATGCGCCTTGTTGCTGACATGGTTCGCGGCATGGAGGTGGGTCGTGCACTCGGCGTCTTGAAGTTCTCCACAAAAGCTGCTTCGAACAACGTTGAGAAACTGTTGCGTTCGGCGATAGCTAACTGGGAGCAGAAAAACGAGCGCAAAGCTGAGAACGGCGAGCTCTACATCTCACAGATTTTTGTAGATGAGGCACGCACATTGTATCGCATGCGTCCTGCACCTCAGGGCCGTGGATATAGAATCCGTAAGCGTTCTAACCACGTTACAATCTACGTGGATACCAAAGTAAGTAATGACAATAAAAAAGTAGAAAGCAATGGGACAGAAGGTTAATCCAATTAGTAATCGATTAGGTATCATCAGAGGATGGGATTCCAACTGGTACGGTGGTAAAAACTACGGTGACGAATTGGTAGAGGATTCAAAAATCAGAAAATACCTTAATGTACGTTTGGCAAAGGCCAGCGTTTCTAAGATTGTCATCGAGCGTACTTTGAAGCTTGTTACAATTACCGTATGTACCGCTAAGCCCGGTATCATCATCGGTAAAGGTGGTCAGGAGGTTGACAAGTTGAAGGAGGAGTTGAAGAAGATCACAGACAAGGATATTCAGATAAATATTTTTGAGGTTAAGAAACTTGAACTGGATGCAAATATTGTTGCGAACAATATTGCTCGTCAGGTAGAGGGTAAAATCGCTTACCGTCGTGCTATCAAAACCGCTATTGCAAGCACAATGCGCATGGGTGCCGAGGGTATCAAAATCCAGATTTCAGGTCGTTTGAACGGTGCAGAAATGGCTCGTTCGGAGATGTACAAAGAGGGTCGTACTCCTTTGCACACTTTCCGCGCTGACATCGACTACTGCCAGACTGAGGCTTTGACCAAGGTTGGTCTTCTCGGTATCAAGGTTTGGATTTGCCGTGGTGAGGTTTATGGTAAGAGAGACCTCGCTCCTAACTTTACACAAAGCAAGGAGAGCGGTTTTAACAATAACCAGGCTGGCGGAAGAAACTTCAAACGTAAGAAAAACAACAATCGCTAACGAATTGAATTTCAAGAATTATGTTACAGCCTAAAAAGACAAAATATAGAAGAGTGCAACACGGTGTGCAGAAGGGTTTTGCTCAGAGAGGAAACCAGCTTGCATTCGGTTCTTTCGGAATCAAGTGTTTGCAGTATAAATGGTTAAATGGTCGCCAAATCGAGGCAGCTCGTATTGCAGTAACTCGTTACATGCAGCGTCAGGGTCAGATTTGGATACGTATTTTCCCCGATAAACCTATCACTCGTAAACCTGCCGATGTGCGTATGGGTAAGGGTAAAGGTGATCCCGAGGGTTTTGTATTCCCCGTTACACCGGGTCGTATATTGATTGAGGTAGAGGGAGTTTCTTTCGACATTGCAAAAGAGGCTTTGCGTCTCGCTGCACAAAAACTTCCTGTTACAACTAAGTTTATTGTTAGACGCGATTACGATTTTAATCAGGCATAATAATTATGAAAATAGCAGAAATCAAAGAGCTCGCAACTAAAGAGCTGCAAGAGAGAATTGAGGCTGATGTAACTCGTTATGCCCAAATGAAACTTAATCATGCAATCTCACCATTGGAGAACCCCGTGCAGTTGAAGAATCTGCGTCGTGATATCGCACGCATGAAAGGTGAGTTGCGCTCTCGCGAATTAAATAAATAATTAAGAGACTTATGGAAGTAAGAAATTTGAGAAAAGAGCGTACCGGTATCGTAGTTAGCACCAAAATGGAGAAAACTATTACCGTTGCTGCCAAATTTAAGGAGAAGCACCCCATCTACGGTAAATTCGTGAGCAGAACAAAGAAATATCACGTGCACGATGAGAAGAATGAGTGCTCTGTTGGCGATACAGTTCGCATTATGGAGACTCGTCCCTTGAGCAAAACCAAGAGATGGAGATTAGTAGAAATCATCGAAAAAGTTAAGTAATTATGATACAGGTTGAATCTAGACTTACAGTATGTGATAATAGCGGCGCAAAGGAGGCTTTGTGTATTCGTGTGCTTGGTGGTACACGTCGTCGCTATGCTTCTGTGGGTGACGTCATTGTTGTTGCAGTGAAGAGCGTTATCCCCTCAAGCGATATGAAGAAAGGAGCTGTATCAAAAGCTCTTATTGTTCGTACTAAGAAAGAGGTTCGTCGTCAGGACGGTTCTTATATCCGTTTCGATGACAACGCTTGCATTCTACTTAATAATGCCGGCGAAATGCGCGGTAGCCGTATTTTCGGCCCTGTAGCGCGTGAGCTTCGTGCAACTGATTATACAAAGGTTGTATCACTGGCACCGGAGGTACTTTAATATTTAAATTTTTGAAGTAATGAAGAAATTACATATCAAGAAAGGTGATATGGTCATCGTAAACTCAGGCGAGGACAAAGGCAAGACCGGCAAGGTTTTGAAAGTTATCGTTGAGAAGGACCGTGCCATCGTAGAAGGCGTTAATATGGTTTCAAAGAGCACGAAACCCAGCGCAAAGAATCCCCATGGAGGTATTGTAAAACAAGAAGCTTCAATCCACGTTTCTAACTTGAACTTGGTTGATCCCAAGAGCGGCAAGGCTACACGCATCGGTCGCAAGGTTAATGCTGAGGGTAAGAAGGTTCGTTATGCTAAAAAATCAGGAGAGGAGATTTAACAATGAGTAATACAGCCAGCCTTAAAAAAGAATATGCCGAGCGTATTGCTCCGGCGTTGATGAAACAGTTCAACTATTCATCGCCCATGCAGGTACCTGTTCTCAAGAAGATCGTTATCAACGAGGGTCTTGGCGCAGCTACCCAGGATAAGAAAATCATCGATGTTGCAATCAATGAGATTACAGCTATCACCGGTCAGAAGGCCGTAGCTACTGTTTCTCGCAAGGATATTTCAAACTTTAAGTTGCGTAAGAAGATGCCTATCGGCGTTATGGTAACTCTGCGTCGCGAGCGCATGTATGAGTTCCTTGAGCGTCTTATCCGCGTGGCTCTTCCCCGTATCCGCGACTTCAAGGGTATTGAGAGCAAGTTCGACGGTAACGGTAACTACTCTTTGGGTATCAAGGAGCAGATTATCTTCCCCGAGATCAACATCGATAACATCATGCGTCTCACAGGTATGAACATCACTTTTGTTACTACCGCAAAGACAGACGAAGAGGGTTATGCTCTGTTGAAAGAGTTTGGTCTTCCTTTTAAAAACGCTAAAAATTCATAAGAACCATGGCAAAAGAATCAATGAAGGCTCGTGAGGTAAAACGAGCAAAATTGACCAAGAAATATGCTGCTAAGCGTGAGGCTTTGAAGAAGATTATCAATACCGGTACTCCCGAAGAGGCTTACGAGGCTTCACGCAAGTTGCAGGAGCTGCCTTTGAACTCAAACCCCATCCGCATGCACAACCGTTGCAAGCTGACAGGTCGTCCCAAAGGTTATATCCGCACTTTCGGTATCTCACGTATCCAGTTCCGCGAGATGGCATCTCAGGGTCTTATCCCCGGTGTTAAGAAAGCAAGTTGGTAAATTTTTGAGTGTTTAATATAAATATTGTCAGGGAAGTCCTGATCAATTTAAAATTAATTTT
>CAYRFX010000102.1:0-5458 GCA_964423665.1 uncultured Bacteroidaceae bacterium
ACTTTGTTAGAGTAACCAATCTCATTGTCATACCATGAAACAACCTTAACGAATGTATCTGTCAAAGCGATACCTGCTTTAGCATCGAAGATTGATGTGCGAGTGTCGCCCAAGAAGTCTGAAGATACAACAGCATCCTCTGTGTAACCAAGAACACCCTTCAACTCGCCCTCAGAAGCCTCTTTCATAGCAGCGCAAATCTCTGCATATGTAGCGGGCTTAGCCAAGTTTACTGTCAAGTCAACAACAGAAACGTCGAGAGTGGGAACACGCATAGACATACCTGTCAATTTGCCGTTCAAAGCGGGGATAACCTTACCCACTGCCTTAGCAGCACCTGTAGAAGAAGGAATGATGTTGCCTGCAGCAGCACGACCACCTCTCCAATCCTTCAAAGAAGGACCGTCAACAGTCTTCTGTGTAGCAGTTGTAGAGTGAACAGTTGTCATCAAACCATCGGTGATGCCCCATTTGTCGTTCAATACCTTAGCGATGGGAGCAAGACAGTTTGTTGTACAAGATGCGTTAGAAACGAACTGTGTACCGGGAACATAAGTCTTCTCGTTTACACCGCAAACGAACATAGGAGTATCGTCCTTTGAAGGAGCTGACATTACTACATATTTAGCACCGGCGTTGATGTGAGCCTGAGCTTTCTCCTTTGACAAGAAGAGACCTGTTGACTCAACAACGTATTCAGCACCTACTGCATCCCAAGCGAGCTCGTTGGGGTCTTTGCATGCTGTTACGCGGATTGCTTTACCATTTACGATGAGCTTGCTGTTCTCAACGTCAGCCTCGATAGTGCCATCGAAGATACCGTGCATTGTGTCATACTTGAGCATGTATGCCAAGTAATCTACGGGGCAAAGGTCGTTAATACCTACAATCTCGATGTCGCTTCTTGTCTGAGCGGCACGGAACACGAAACGGCCGATACGGCCAAAACCGTTAATACCTACTTTTGTCATAATTATTTTTTATTTATAAGGTGAAAAAATAAAATTCATTTAACCGCAGTTACAATAGGTGGCGGTGCCACAGGCTGCAAGCAGCAATGACAATGCCAAAAACATCATGATTTTTGTATATTTCATAATATGCCTTCTTAAACTGCGATGCAAATTTAAGAAAATGTTTTTATATTTACAGCAACAATCCTTTTTATTTTAATAAAAAATTGCAGATATTTTTCGCTTTTGCACCATGCAGCATTACGCGCTGTTGCAGAAACATAATTTTTTACCGTTTTTTTGAATGTTTTTATACATTCGCAACAATTTTAGAAGAATTTTCACAAAAAACAGCTATATTTGCAGGAAAATTGTTGCACTGCATTTGAGCAAACAGTTTATTACCGCCCCACCCTTTGCAAGAGAGGCGGCAAGATGCGTGATTTGAAGATATTAATTAAATTATACTAAAATGGCAAAAAGTACTTTTCTACAGGATTTCAAGGCCTTTGCAATGAAAGGCAATGTAATTGACATGGCTGTCGGTGTTATCATCGGTGGTGCATTCGGTAAAATCGTAACATCTTTGGTAAACGACATTATCATGCCTCCCATCGGCTACATCATCGGTGGCATGGATTTCAAAGATCTCAAATATGTTCTTGAATCGGAGATGGTTGATGGCGAGGAGAAAATCATTTCGGCTATCAATTATGGAAATTTCGTTCAGAACGTTGTTGATTTCCTCATTATCGCATTCTCAATCTTCGTTGTTATCAGACTCATCACCAAGCTGACCACAAAGAAGAAAGTTGAGGAGCCCGCTCCCGAGCCCGCACCAGCTCCTGCTCCCGAGCCTTCGGCAGAAGAGAAACTTCTCACCGAGATTCGCGACCTCTTGAAAGAGAAAAAATAATCATGTGCATACAAAAACGAGCGACCTTTTCGCTCGTTTTTTTGTTGATAAAAAAGACGATTAGAGATGCAAGAAACAAGAAAAAGCAGTATCTTCGCATCAAATTAAAATAGTAACCATAAAATATTATTATATGAAACAGGATATGATTGTCATTCTCGACTTGGGAAGCCACGAGAACACCGTGCTTGCCCGAGCCATTCGTGCACTTGGAGTATATAGCGAAATATATCCGCACGACATTACAGCCGAGGAGTTAAAGGCACTTCCCAACGTTAAGGGTGTTATTATCAACGGCGGTCCCAACAACGTGATTGACGGTGTTGCCATCGATGTGAACCATGAGATTTACAACGCAGGCTTCCCCATCATGGCGGCAGGCCACGACAAGGCGTTGTGCGAGACAAAGATTGCACAGATAGGCAATGACGTGGAGGTTGTAAAGGAGAGTGTAAAATCGTTTGTGTTCGACACCTGCAAGGCTGAGACAAACTGGAACATGACCAACTTTGTAAACGACCAAGTGGAACTTATCCGCCGTCAGGTGGGCGACAAGAAGGTGTTGCTCGCGCTCTCGGGTGGCGTGGATAGCTCGGTTGTTGCTGCATTGTTGCTCAAAGCCATTGGCGATAACCTTGTGTGCGTGCATGTGAATCATGGTCTTATGCGCAAAGGCGAGTCGGAGGCTGTGGTTGATGTGTTCAGCAAGCAGCTTTGTGCCAACCTTGTGTATGTAGATGCAACAGACCGTTTCCTCGACAAATTGGCAGGTGTTGCCGACCCCGAGCAGAAACGCAAAATTATTGGTGGCGAGTTCATTCGCGTATTCGAAGAGGAGGCACGCAAGCTCGACGGCATCGACTTCCTGGGACAGGGAACCATCTACCCCGATATTGTGGAGAGCGGGACAAAAACCGCAAAGATGGTGAAATCGCATCACAACGTTGGCGGTCTGCCCGAAGATTTGCAGTTTGAACTCGTAGAGCCCATACGCCAGCTGTTCAAAGACGAGGTACGCGCATGCGGTTTGGAGCTCGGGCTCCCCTACGACATGGTATATCGCCAGCCGTTCCCCGGTCCCGGCCTGGGTGTTCGCTGCTTGGGCGCAATCACACGCGACCGCTTGGAGGCTCTGCGCGAGTCGGACGCAATTCTGCGCGACGAGTTCAAGAAAGCCGGGCTCGACAAGAAAGTATGGCAGTATTTCACCGTAGTACCCGATTTCAAATCGGTGGGTGTGCGCGACAATGCCCGTTCATACGACTGGCCCGTAATAATCCGCGCCGTGAATACCGTTGACGCAATGACAGCAACCATTGAGCAGATTGAATGGCCCATATTGCTGAAGATTACCGACCGCATACTTGCCGAGGTACCCACAGTGAACCGCGTCTGCTACGATATGTCCCCCAAACCCAATGCCACGATTGAGTGGGAGTAACAAAAAAAAATGGAACCTTCATGGGTTCCATTTTTTTTTGTTACTCCCACAGGGTTAATTGTAGAGCCATAAGTCAAGCGCAGTGCAGACGAAGATAGCACCACGCGGGGTGCGCTTGCAAAGCGACATAGAAATCCTCAATGAGAGTTGTCCCATAGGGCAAACAATAAAAACCCCAACAATCACCTTTAATATTCAACCTACACACATATCCCCATTCATAAAATTATACAAATTAAGCCATTCCACATATGATTTATTTATGTGTGAATCTACAATTTGGATAATTTGAACACCCCCAAAAACAGCCATATTTTCCTCTACGCTCCACAAGATTACCACCACACTTCGGACATTTACCATTGACTATTGCCATATTTCTGTTCTGCCGAATAGTCTGCACATTGCGAATATGGCTCTCTCTACTTCCTTCTGCGGTTATGTTTGCAGAAGAAATTCTGCTCACTATCCTTTGGATATCGTCTGGAGATATACAAGGTGTCCTATATGACTTGATGGCGGAACGCAAGTTGCACCAGTTTATCACAAGATGGTTAGGTGCAGTTATGTTCAACTCTGCACTATCTGCAAAAACCACGATGGGGATAATATTAAAATCTCCGACCTCTTTCAATATTGTTTTTACAGCTCTGGCATGAGCCGCATTTTGTCGAATAGGGTTTCTTAATTTATGCTGTTCACTTGACCAACCCCAAAATCTCTTTTTCCCAAGCAGGCTCTGTTTCCACTCTTCAGAGTTCTCATGTCCGAATATCCACCCTTTATAATTCTTCGTTTCGATTACAAAGATACCGTATGGCGATACTACAATATGGTCAATCTGAGTTGTTCCGTAATTTGTAGGCAATAATATATCATTAAGCGTGATGTACTCTTTCGAGAGCCTATCCAGCTTTCGAGCCACACGCTTTTCTCCAAACTTGCCGATATTCTTGGGCGAAGACATCCAAATCTTAAATGCCACAAGTAGGACAAATATGCAGATGATTATTATTGAACTCATTATATTATGCTTTATACTCTGCAAAGTTACTCCGTTTTTTACGAATGAAAGATAGAACTGCTCAAAAAAGTATATATAGTGTGAAAAATCCCGCTTCACTTGCACCCCTTCAACTCAATTCGGGGCGTGAGAGTTACATTGCCAATGGTGGCAAGTTAGGGCGCAGGAAAGGTTCCTGGCAAATTCACGAGTAAGCGAGCGTACAAATTCATTTGCACACAGCGAACGAAAGTGAATTCGTGAAACAAAACCACAGAGCGCAAGGAAGAGGGATACAAAGAGGTTATATCATTCTTGAAGCGTGGTTACTCTGTACAAAGCACTGCTAAACTTTGTTTCACGAACCCACTACCGCTCGGCAAAGCAAATAAGACTTTCTTTGCACTCGCTTAATCGTGGCTTTCGAGCGTTAGTGTTAGTACAGCACAGAGAGTAAAAAGAAAATTTATAAGATAAATTTTATGAAAATAGGCTGCACTCGTTGAAAGATATTAAAGTAAATTTTATATCTCACTCGCTTGCACTATTTTTTGCATTTAATTTATATATTGTTGCTCCCGGTGAAGCCGGGAGCAACAACTGTTTTTACAAATATCACTTGATTAAATGACATTAAATTAATAACTTTGTGCAACAATAAGACACTGCACAAATGAATATTTGGAACACTATTTGCAAAGACATATTAGAAAAGAGAGCAAAGCAGGCAACTGAAAAGGAATATCAAGAACTTGTCTACACACACTTTCGTTACTTATTAGGTTGGCACTGCGAGCGTGTGGAAAACCAATATCAATTAAGAGTTGGCAGTACAGTAAACTATGTATATCCTGATATTGTATTTTTCAAGAACGACAATCCATCATTCGTTATTGAAATGAAAAAGCCCAACCACATTCAAAACAAAGAAGAAATAGTACAACTTTTCTCATATATGAAATTATTACCAGTACAGTTTGGTATATATATGGGAGAACATATAGAATTGTTTTATTATGAGTTTGGCAAAGAACCTATAAGTATATTGAAAATTGATTTCGCAGAAAACTCAAATAATGGTAAAAACTTTATTGAACTTTTCAAACAAGAAAATTTTAACGCAGAACAACTTACAAATTTTTGCA
>CAYRFX010000103.1:0-5438 GCA_964423665.1 uncultured Bacteroidaceae bacterium
CGTTTGCTTGCGAAGGTACTTAAAAAAAAGGAAACAACAGCTATATGCAGGATAAATATAGCTGTTGTTTCCTTTTGTGGAATTGCCAAAAATAATCTGTTATTTTATCTGTTTCAAGAGTATGAATTTGTCTTCATAGTCGTATATGGTGTCCTTGTATGCTTTGAACTTAGCATTGTGCGGGTAAAATGTAAGTATCTCTTCGTCAAAAACAAAAGTAACTCCTCCCGGGCTATACTCATATTCTTGTTGTACCCACTCTGTAGAATACACAATGTGCCCGTTGTGCATAAACAATAATATATCGGTTAAATTTTTTGAAGAATAGTTGTTGGTTTCTCCTCAACATCTCTCTTCTTCTAATGAATACTCTCTTCAAGGTCGCAATATTATAACTTAAATATGAATCTGGGTGATTTTTTATTTCATGGTTATTGTTGGGCTGTTTCTGCTCTTTTTTGGGGGGTAGTTGTGCGAAGTTAGTTAAAAAAAGAGATAACGGCAATGGGAAGAATGAAATTTGTTATGTTTCTCTTCTCTTGCAAATTCTTGCTTTTTACACTAATTTTGCGGGAAAATAAACGCTTTATGAAGATTGCCGATATTGAATTTGGGCAGTACCCTGTGTTTCTTGCTCCAATGGAAGATGTAACCGATGCTGCTTTTCGTTTGTTGTGCAAACGCTTCGGGGTGGATATGGTATATACCGAGTTCGTGTCGAGCGATGCTCTTATACGCGATATTAACAGCACGGTGCGCAAGCTTGCCGTTTATGAGCAGGAACGCCCTGTTGCCATTCAGATATATGGCAATGAGGTGGAACCGATGGTGGAGGCTGCCAGGCGTGTTGAGGCTGCCGCCCCCGATATTTTGGATATTAATTTCGGGTGCCCGGTGAAGAAGGTTGCTCGCAAGGGTTGCGGAGCAGGTATGTTGCAGAATATCCCAAAATTACTTGAGATAACAAAAGCTGTGGTTGATGCGGTTAAAATCCCGGTTACAGTGAAAACCCGTTTGGGCTGGGACGAGAACAGCAAGTGCATAGTGGAGCTTGCCGAGCGATTGCAGGATTGCGGCATTGCTGCACTTACCGTTCATGGTCGCACTCGTGCACAGATGTACACCGGCGAAGCCGATTGGTCTCTCATTGGGAAAATCAAGGAGAATCCCCGCATGCATATTCCCATAATAGGCAATGGAGATGTAAAAACCCCCGAGCGTGCCCGCGAGTGCTTTGAACGTTATGGTGTCGATGCCATAATGATAGGGCGTGCCAGCTTTGGTCAGCCGTGGATTTTTCGCGATGTGAAACACTATCTGCTCACGGGTGAGAGGGCTGTTCCTTTTACATTCAAAGAGTGTATGGATATTTTGCGCACTCAGGTGCACGATAGTGTTGAGTGGCTTGGCGAACGTCCCGGCATTCTGCATGTGCGCCGCCATCTTGCAGCAACTCCGCTGCTCAAAGGGTTGCCCGATTTTCGCCCTCTGCGCATAGCAATGCTCCGTGCCGAGAAAGTTGATGAACTTATGGCGATAATGGACGAGATTGAGCACATTTATGGTGATATATAAAAAGTTCAGTGGCACACCTTTTGGGTGCCACTGAACTTTTTATATATATGTTTTTCAATTATTCCTCAATAAGCCCCATCTCGTTCCAGCGGGCTGCAATCTTTTCGCAATCTTCGCGGGCAATATCCTCCTCTACTTCATACTCCTTGGTGAGCAGTTCCACCATCTTTTCTGTTGTGAAGCTTTCGAGCGTGGCGCATTCATTCCATAGGTATGCAGCAGTTTCGTTGAGGCTTATGATTCTGCTGTAATCGATATTCTCCATTCCTGTGGGGACAATAATGTGCTCGCCACATACATTTTGTAGTTCAAAACCGTTTTTAATCTTCATATATCAAAATATTTTCAAAATTATTCGTCTGTAAATAATGAGCAACAATCTGCGCACCGGGTTGCACGCCTGCCATATTGCAGAGTAGTAACGCCATAGCTTGCTGTCAGTGCTCACATATTTACCTTTTCTTATAAACCCCTCGGCTGTGCCCACCAATTTGTCTGCGGTGAATTGCTCTGTCATTGCAAGCGGGTTGCCGTCTCCGCGCATAGTGATTGTTGTGCCATCTATTCTTATGATGCGGTGCAAGGCATAACGCTGTGGCTGCACCTCGGCAAGCACCACCTGCCCTATGCGGGGCTCTGCAGGTGGCACAAGTACCACTTTGTCGCGTCCGTTGCCTAAGAACGGGTGCATGCTTATGCCATAGACGGTGAAAGTAACGCTTTTGCGCCCATCTTCATGGAAACGGCGTGCGACCTCCTGCATGAAAATGTGGTTGTCAATCTTAATCTGCTTTTTATATTCTTTCATTATAATCCGAATGCGTTGCTCGATACTAATGCAGCCTCTTCGTCGGGGCGGCAGTGCAGAACATGGACGGGTATCTTGCCAAGCACTTTGCTTATTGTGCCACATATTTTCATATGAATATCCTTGTCGAATTTCATAGTAGATATGGAGCTAAGCAATATGCCGAACGCTACGGGTATATCCTCTTTCTTGATGCTGTTCTCCTTCTCTTGCTCAATGGCTGCAAAACCGCCAATGGGGTATTGCACGTTCTTGTAAACGGGGCGTTTGCCACTCCAGGGTGAGCCGTAAACTATCGGTGTGCCATCGGGTGCAATTCTTATGATGGGATTGTCGTCGTTGATGAGTGTGCTGCCTGCAATGTATTTTACCCACATATCGCTGTGTGTGCTTTTGCCCTGCCCGCTCTTGCCTAAGAACATGTATGCTTTTCCGCCGTTCTCCACCACAGATGAGTGAACAAGCAGGGTTTCATATTGTGCAGTGCACATTGTGTATATGAGCATCATTGAGTTGTTTAATCCGAATCTTCTCTGCTCGTTGCTGCCGCGTGTGGTTATCGTGATGTTTTTGAATGTCTCGTCGGTTTCAACAAAGGCACATGGGGTGTTCCCGCTCAAAATAAGTATCTGATAGGCTCCATTGCCTCTTCGGTAAACCTCGAATGTTGCCGACGGACAGGGAAATAGCCCAACCTTTTCTCCTTGCCATGATGGTATGATGCTGTTGTCGATGGTTATGGTGAAAAGGGCTTCATCTATGCTCTCAACCTTGAATGGCTCCATTGTTGGCAGCATCTGCGATACATCATCTTCGGTTGTGTTGATGGTTAATGGGTGCCCGCCAATAATGTAATGTGTCTGTTGCATATAATTTAGATGTTTTTATTGAAGTTGCAGCCGAGATGTCGGCTGCTTCCTGCAAGTTTTGCTGCAAAGTTACTAAAAATAGCTTAATTTTCAATCGCTTTTCCCTCTTTTTGTCTTTATACATTATTATATATAATAAGGAGGCTTTAATCGGCGGCATTGGCGGTATCTTTTTTTGAAAGAAAATGTTCTGTAATATGTGTTTATTGAATGTTTTTTGTAACTTTGAAAGTTGAACACAACAACCATTGATAGCTTGAATAGTGTAATAAATATAAAAGGAAGGCTTGTCGCCACGGACACTCCGCTGGTGATGGGTATATTGAACGCGACGCCCGATTCTTTCTATGCGCCTTCGCGTAGAGGTGATGGGGAGGCTCTTCTATCGGCTGCACGCGAGATGCTGGCTGCCGGTGCTACGATTCTTGATGTTGGCGCCTGTTCCACCCGTCCGTCCGGCGTACCTGTTTCGGAAGAGGAGGAACTGCGTCGTTTGCATGCGGCTCTCGATGTGCTTGACAGCGGCTTGCCTGCCGAGACTGTTATTTCAATTGATACATATCGTGCCCGCGTCGTGAGCGAGTGTGTGGCCCGGCATAATGTCTCTATTATAAACGATGTGTCGGGTTATGATTGGGATAGCGGTATGTTTGAAGCGGTGGTGAATGCCAATCTGCCTTATGTTCTTACTCATTCGGCGGGGTGGGCCGGCGAATCGGCGCATTACGAATCGTTCCTCTCCGATGTACTTGCCTCTCTTGCACGCAAGGTGTGGCAGCTGCATCAGGCCGGTGTGAAAGATGTTATAGTCGATCCCGGCTTTGGTTTTGGCAAGAGTGTGGAACAAAACTATGAATTATTGGCTTCTCTTCATCTGTTCAGGTTATTGGAAGCTCCTCTGCTGGTAGGGCTGTCGCGCAAATCAATGATAACAAAAGTGCTTGGCAATGCCCCTGTCGATGCTCTTGCCGGCACTGTTGCTCTTAATATGGTTGCATTGCGCAATGGCGCAGAAATATTGCGCGTGCATGATGTGAAAGAGGCAGCCGAGTGTGTGAAGTTGTTCTCTGCGCTCAAAAAGGCAGAGGAGAGTGTCTATGGCAAAGAGAAAATGAATACTTATAGATATTGATATTATGTTTTTTGAATTTTCCATAAAGGATATAGTGGATATTATACTTGTAGCTTGTTTCCTTTACTACTTCTACAAGTTGATGAAAGAGTCGGGCTCGTTGAACATCTTCTCGGGAATATTGGTTTTTGTCCTTTTGTGGGTGTTTGTGTCGCGTGTGTTGCAGATGAAACTGCTCGGTTCTATATTTGACCAGCTGATGAGTGTGGGAGTTCTTGCACTGATAATAATCTTTCAGGACGAGATACGCCGTTTCTTCAAGACTCTTGGCGCGCACAGGCATTTCCGCTCAATAGCAGGTTTCTTCTCCCGCAGGGAAAATGCAGAAGAGAAAATTCCGCTTCTTCCTGTGGTGATGGCATGCATGAGTCTGAGCCAGCAGAAGGTGGGTGCGCTTATTGTTGTGGAAAAGAATGAGTCTCTTGACGAGTATGTGAAGACGGGTGAAACGATAGATGCCGCTATTGGTCAGCGTCTCATAGAATCTATATTCTTTAAGAACGCTCCGTTGCATGATGGTGCAATAGTAATACAGAACGGGCGCATAGCGGCAGCGCAATGTATTTTGCCAGTGTCGCACAATTTGAATATTCCAAAGAAGCTGGGTCTGCGTCACCGCTCGGCGATGGGCGTTTCGGAGAAGACCGATGCTGTGGCTATTGTGGTTTCAGAAGAGACCGGTGCTATTTCGGTTGCTGTTAATGGTAAGTTCAAATTGGGGCTCACAGCTCAGCAACTTGAAAGCATTCTTTCCAAATGATGATAAAGAAAATGAAAAAAAAAGTTGCGCAAGGAATTAGACTTTGCGCAACTTTTTCTGTGTAGAATAGAGGTTTTTCTTTGCTCGCATAAAAAATCGGCAAAAAAGATGAAAAAAGTTTGTTTTATAAATGATTGATAATCAATAGTTGGAGAAAAAAGTGAAAAATTTTTTGAAAAAAAACATCGAAAAAGTTTTGTAGTCCAAAAAAACACCTTACCTTTGTACTCGCTTTCGGCAAGGAACGCCGCGAGGCTCTTTCAGTAAAGCACGATGATCCTTGAAAACATTCCA
>CAYRFX010000104.1:0-5242 GCA_964423665.1 uncultured Bacteroidaceae bacterium
TCTTCATAACTGCTACTTTTTTTAGGTTCAAAAATACTTTCAGTAGAGTTATGAGTCGTTACGCAAAATATGTCGGAACATCGCAGAAGAAACGGTAACAGAGGATTTTCAACCGTAACCCATCATTTTTACAGGAACTTTTGTAAAAGCCGTTATAATACAATAGTTTACATTGCTGAACTTCCGTATTCTTCCATCTGTTTCATATGGTAACGGATAGGTTACTCAGCTTTGGAACAACTTGGCATTACGTTGGTTTTTGCTGGCATTCCTTCAAAAATCAGAATTTCACAAAACCCCTGTCTGCCAATTATTTTGCCCCAAATTTCTCAATTCAACGAATTATATGTAACTTTGTATTTCAAAAGTAATAAATATTCTGCAAAAACAAATAAATAAGGATAATTTTATTAAATTTAGCGCGTTGAATGCTAAATTAGTAAAAAAGATGAAACAGGTTCTTGGTCTCGATTTAGGAAGTTCTAGTATTGGTTGGGCTGTTATTCATGAGGGTGATTCTGCTGATAATAGGATTATAGATGTGGGTTGCAGAATAATTCCTTTGACTGTCGATGATGCAAATCAGTTCTCCAAAGGATTAACAATAACCAAAAATGCAGAACGTACTCAGAAACGTACTCAACGTAAGAGGTATGATCGCTACCAATTGCGTAGGCATAATTTGTTGATGGTTTTGAAGAGACTGAATATGTTGTATGATGAAAGTCTTGTTTCATTAAAATCAATTGATCTATGGGGTATGAGAGCTCGTGCTGTTCACGAGCAGGTTTCGCTACCGGAATTAGGACGTATTTTCTTTCATCTAAATCAGAAACGCGGTTATCGCTCTGTTAAAGGCGATAGTGCAGATAAAAAGCAGTCTATCTATTTGCAAGCAATAGCAGATAGATATGCAGAAATTAAAAATCAGGGTATTACTATAGGCGAATTCTTCTATAATAAGTTGCTTGTTAACAGCTCTTTCCGATGCAAGGATAATATATTTCCTCGTGCTGCATATGTTGAGGAGTTTGATAGGATAATCTCTACACAGAGAGAATTTTATCCTCAAGTTCTTACCGATGATGTGATAGATGAAATTAGAAATAGAGTTATTTATTATCAAAGACCACTAAAATCTTGTAAACATCTGGTTGCCTCATGCGAACTTGAAACAAAAAGTGTTATTGTAAATGGAAAAACTATAAGTATTGCACCCAAAGTTGCACCACGTTCTGCACCGCTATTTCAAGTGTGTAAAATATGGGAGAGTATAAATAATATTGTCCTTGAAAACAGAATAAAGGATAGGTATTATATAACTCTCGATGAGAAACTCAAAATATTTGAGTTTATGAATACCCATGAAAAATTAAAGGTGCAGGATTTGTATAAATTGTTGGGTATAAAGAAATCAGATGGTTGGTATGGAGGAAAGGCTCTTGGAACGGGTCTTCAAGGGAATACCACAAGAATTGCTCTTGCAAATGCATTGCAAGGCTTGGATAATTGTGATGAGTTCTTACGTTTTAATCTTTCTGTCATTGATAGTGAAAATGTTGATACGGAAACAGGTGAAATAATTCCCATTATTGATGCAAAGTATGAAAATGAGCCATTGAATAGGTTGTGGCATGCCCTGTATTCAATATCTGACCAAGAGGAATTGCGCAAAGTTTTAATGAAAAGCTTTGGAATAGTAAATGAAGAAACGCTCTCTAAACTATGCAATATCGATTTTGTTAAAATGGGCTATGGCAATAAATCTACGCGTGCCATGCGTCGTATTTTGCCATTTTTGCAACAAGGGCATATGTATTCCGAAGCCTGTTCACTGGCAGGGTATGCATCTAAAAATTTAACGAAGGAAGAGAATGAAAGCCGAGAGTTGTTGTCTTCTATAAAGTTACTTGACAAAGGTGCACTGCGACAACCTGTTGTTGAGAAATACTTAATCAAATGATTAACGTGGTTAATGCGTTGATTGAGAAATATGGTAAATTTGATGAGATAAGAATTGAACTTGCCCGTGAACTAAAACAGAGCAGAGAAGAACGTGAACAAGCAAGCAAATCAATGAGTGCCAATCAACGAGAGAATGAGAAAAATGCAGCTTTAATTAAAGAATATGGTCTTGCTCCCACCCGTAGCCGTTTACAGAAATATAAGATGTGGAAAGAGGGTGGTGAGATTTGCATGTATTGCGGGCAGCCTGTTGGTGTAAAACAATTTTTACAAGGGTATGGGGTGGAAGTAGAACATATTATTCCCAAATCTCTGCTGTTTGATGATAGCTTCTCCAATAAAGTATGCGCCTGTCACAAATGTAACTTGGAGAAAAACAATCGTACTGCATATGATTATATGAAGAGCAAAAGCGAGGCGGAATTTCAGAGTTATCTGGACAGGGTAAATGAATATTTCCGGGAACATAAAATAGGCAAAGCAAAATATGACAAGCTGATGATGCCTGCAACAGAAATTCCCGATGATTTTATTGACCGCCAACTGCGAGAGAGCCAATATATTGCAAGAAAGGCGAAAGAAATTTTACAAAGTGTATGCTATAATGTATATGCGACGAGTGGCAGTGTTACCGATTTTTTGCGACACACCTGGGGCTGGGATACTGTGTTGCATACTCTTAACCTGCCACGATACAAAAAGGGTGGGCTTACCGAGTTTGTGGATTATGAGCACATGGGGCAGATACATAAGGAGGAACGCATTGTAGATTGGAGCAAACGTCTCGACCATCGTCATCATGCATTAGATGCTTTAACTATAGCCTGTACAAAGCAAGGATATATACAACGATTGAACAATCTAAGTTCATTGAAAGATATTCCTTTTCAGTCGGCAGAGAAACAAGGCGAGATGTATCGTGACAAATTATCACGGCTCGAGCGATATATAATATCGCAACCGCATTTCTCCACAGCCGAGGTTCTTGCTGCAATAGAAAATATTTTAGTCTCGTTCAAAGCTGGTAAACGTGTGGCTACTTCCGGTAAAAGATATATACATCGTGGAGGAAAAAGAACACTCGTACAAAGCGGTATAATTGTACCACGCGGTGCTCTTAGCGAAGAGAGTGTTTATGGTTGTATTAAGCGATTGCATAAAGATAAAAAAGGTCACAATACCTATGTTAATGAATATGTAATTAAATATCCATTATCGGCAATAGATTCGAAATGTGTTAAAGATATTGTGGATAAGGGTATAAGAAATATTGTGGCTGAGCGTCTAAATGCTTTTGCCGGCAACGAGAAAAGTGCCTTTGCAGAACCAATATACGACCATCAAGGCAACATAATAAGAAGTGTACGTTGCCGTACAGGCTTGTCGGCTGTTGCTCAGGTGCGTTATAATACTGATGGAGAGCCCATCGCATTTGTAAAACCCGGAAATAATCATCATGTGGCAATATATTGCGACATGAATGGAGAGTGGAAAGAACATGTGGTTACGTTCTGGCATGCTGTGGAACGTAAAAAGAATGGTCTGCCGGTTATCATTGAGAATACATCGGCTGCGTGGGAGATGGTAACAGACAAGATGAGTGAAAACTTTCAAACTTTGCTACCTGCCCAAAATATGCATTTGCAATATTCAATGCAATTGAATGAGATGTTTATATTGGGTATGAGTGATGATGAATATCGTGATGCCTTGCGCAACGAGGATTATGCAACATTGAGTAAAAATCTTTACAGAGTGCAGAAATTATCTACAAAAAATTATGTTTTCCGTCATCATTTAGAAACAACTGTTGATGATAAATACAATGGGAAAAAGAACGAGATGTTATCCAAGAATATGGAAAAATTAATAATCGTACAAAGTTTAGGAGCTTTTCAGAAACTAAATCCTCATAAAGTACAAATATCTGTAATAGGAAAAATTGTTGAGAAATGATAAAACGTACACTCTATTTTGGTAATCCTGCCTATTTGAGCCTGCATATGCAGCAGCTCGAAATACGCCTGCCCGAGGTGGAGAAGAACTCCTCCTTGCCCGATTCCTTTAAGGAAACTGCAGTGCGCACTATTCCCATAGAGGATATTGGTGTGGTGGTGTTAGATAATAGACAGATAACCATAACGCAGGGTGCAATAGATGCGTTGCTCGATAATAATGTGGCACTTATAACATGTGATAAAAATAGAATGCCGGTGGGGCTCTTGCTCCCTCTTGATGGCAACAGAACGCAAAGTGAGCGTTTCAAATACCAGATTGATGCATCGTTACCATTAAAAAAACAATTATGGCAACAGACTATACAAGCAAAAATAGCCAATCAGGCGACAGCCCTTTCACAAGAACGTTTTTGTGAAGTGTCAAACATGCGTAAATGGGCGGCAGATGTAAAGAGTGGGGATATTGAGAACCTTGAAGGGCGCGCAGCTGTCTATTACTGGCATAATTTGTTTGGGCATATTCCGGGGTTTCGTCGTGATAGAGAAGGAGTTCCTCCCAATAATCTATTAAATTATGGATATGCGATATTGCGAGCCGTTGTTGCTCGCGGATTAGTTGGTAGTGGATTGTTGCCCACATTGGGCATACATCATCATAACAGATATAATGCATATTGCCTTGCCGATGATATTATGGAGCCCTATCGTCCATACGTTGATAGACTTGTTTGTGAAATAATCTCCGAAAATAATAATTATGCAGAACTGACAAAGGAGATAAAAGCCAAATTATTATCCATACCTGTAATAGATGTAAATATAGGTGGTGAGCGCAGCCCTTTAATGATAGCAGTGGGGCAAACAACAGCTTCACTTTATAAATGTTACAATGGTGAGTTGCGTAAAATAATTTATCCTATTATGGAATGATTGAACGTTTTAGTGAATATCGCATTATGTGGGTTTTGGTATTTTTTGATTTGCCCACCGAAACAAGCAAGGACCGCAAAGTTTATGCGCAGTTTCGGAAAAACCTTATGCGTGATGGTTTTACAATGTTTCAGTTTTCCATTTATGTGCGCCATTGTGCCAGCAAAGAGAATGCAGATGTTCATATTAAAAGAGTAAAAAGTTTTTTACCACCTTTTGGAAAGGTGGGGATATTGTGTATCACTGATAAACAATTCGGGCAGATTCAACTTTTCTCGGGTAAACGTACAACTGAGGTTAAAGCACCCGGACAACAATTAGAGTTATTTTAGAAGTAAGCATCCGAACAAGTACCCGTTTCAATAGATGTAGTTATGTATCATCTTTGC
>CAYRFX010000105.1:0-5203 GCA_964423665.1 uncultured Bacteroidaceae bacterium
CGGGCCAGTAGTTCATCTGCACGTTGATGTTGGCGTGGATATCACTGTGCCAAGGTGGTGTGCAGGTGTGGTTCCAAATACCCTGCAGGTTGTTGGGGAGGTCGGCACCGCGTGAAGATGCTATTGAGAGGTAGCGACCATAGTTGTAATACAACTGCTCGAGCATGTGGTTGCGTGTGCCGCTTGCAGCGTTGTAGGCTGTGATGAGCTCGTTGGTGGGGAGGTTGTTCTCCACGCCGTCGAGTTCCAGAACCACGCGGTTGAAGAACTCTTGATGGTCGGCAACGTGGGCAGCATAAACAGCGTCCCAGCCTTTCTCGGCAACAGCATCGGCTTGCGCCATATTATCTGCGGGGAGGTTGTCGGCGTTGCCGTTCTGGTGCGATTGGATATTGCCCACGAAGTCGGTGCTGCCCACAAGAACAAGAAGTACTTCATCGGCCTCCTCAACGGTGATACCGTCGGCACCTGTCGATGTGAAACCACCCTTTGCAACAATTTTAAGTGTTGCATTGTAGCTCACTGTCTGCAATTTGCCGGTGAACTGTGCGCAACCATCGGAATAGGTTGTTTCTGCTGCAACGGTGGGCTTGCCACTCTCCATTGTGATGCGGAACGAGAGTTTGCCTGCTTCCGATGCTGTAATCTTTGTTATGACTGCTTTGTCGGGGTTGCTGGCAATGTATTGCTTTGTATATTTAACGCCGTTTACATCCTCGTATGTAACAGTTCCTGTTGCAGTCTTGAGGTTAAGGTCGCGGTAGTAGTTCTGCACGGGTTTTGTGCTGTTGTATGTGAAGTTACCGCTTATATCCTCGATATATACAGAACCGAAGGGTAGGTAGTAGCCATAGCTGCTTGGGCCGCCGCTCCACAAGGTCTTGTCGTTGAAAAGAATCTGGTCTTTTGCAACACCGCCAAAGAGCGATGCACCGAACTGTCCGTTACCAATGGGCAGTGAGTACTCCATCCATGTGTCGGCAACGCCTGTTGTTGTCGCGGGCTGTGTGTACCATAGTGTCAGCTTCTCTTCGGGTGCTGCGGGTTCCGATGCTGTAACTCTGAAGTCGGGATATACAACACTCTCCTCGCTAACAAACTGCACGGGGTTGCCATTTGCATTTGCGTTCCATAGACAGATATCCTTGCCGTTGCCTGCGCCACCATTCATGTTGAATGAAGTGGTTGTGCTGCTTGCGTGCTGTATCTCAAAGTAGAGGGGGTAGCTGCTGTTCTCGGTAGGAACAATCTTGAAACCTTGTGCATCCTCGCTTGTGCTTGTCTTTATGCGGCTGCTCTCATATACCATGTAGTTGCCCGCCTTGTTCACAATCTGGCAGTTATCTTTTGTACCCACAAGTTTCCACTTCTGAGTGTCGAGGTCGTCGGTTGTTGTTGTGAGCACGCTGTTACCCACGCCTTTATCTTCTATTACCCAACCACCGTTACCGAACTTGATGAAGTACCAATATTCATTGCTCTCATCGCTGAAGTTGGGGTATGTTGGTGCTGCGCTGATGAATGTGAGGGGGTTATTGCTATCGCCTGCTGTCCACAAGCCAAGCTCTTTTCCTGTGCCGGTTCCGCCGACCTGGTTCATATAACTGTTGCCGCTCACTCCGCTCAACTGTATTTCGTAGTAACCGGCATTGCTGTTCTCGTGCAGGATGAGGGTTGCCTTGTCTTCTGCCGATGCCGATGTGGCAAAGAGGCTGCCTGTGCTATTCCATGAGAGGTAGTTACCGCTCTTGTTCTTCATGTAGAAGCCTGTTTCATCACCCACAAGCTGCCACAACTGTGCGCCTGTATATGATTTGCTTGCGGTTTGCACGTTGCTGCCTGCACCTTGGTCGGCAATGAAAGCACTGCCTGTGAGGAACTGCGCCCACCAGTATGTAGGCTCATCCTCGGTAGAGAAGTAGGGGAGTTCGACAACCTCGGGCTCTTCGCCTTCAATAACGAAAGCCACGGGGTTACCGCCATCGCCTGCTGTCCAGTCGCTGATTTTGTGCCCGGCAGCTGCTCCTTGGTACATGTTCATGCAGTTGTCTGCACCCACACGCTGTATCTCGTATGCTCCCGAATAGTTGCTGTTCGATGTCTTGAACACGCTCAATTCCACCTTGCCGCTTTCGTCGGTTGAGTAGTAGTAAGATGTGTTTGTGCTGTGTCCCAGCCAGTAGCCGTTCTTGCTCTTCATGTAGAAACTCTCGGGCTCGCCTATGAACTGCCACAACTGTGATGCGCTGCTGTTGTCGCTTGCTGCAGTCTCGGCATTTATCTCTGAACCCATATCGGTGAGTGCCCAACCTCCGTTCTGGAATATTACCTGGTAATAAACAGGTGCCTCCTCTGTTGAGAAGATTGCGGGGTCGTAAACCTCGGGTGTGAGGTCTGTGAATATAACCTGGTTGGCGTCGCCAAAAAAGTCGGCTTCGCTCACCTCATTTATAATTGTGCGAGTGGCTGTGGCGGTCTCGCTCATGGAGGTTGATGCACCGTCACGCAAAATTTCCCAGCAACCCTTGATGTTCTCTTTGAGTGTGAGGGCTGCTTTTTTGCTCTTGTCTGCAGTAGTGGTGTAGCGGTTGTTCTCGGCATCGTAGGCAAGGTAGTTGCCTATCTTGCTCACAAGATAGAATCTATCTTTTGTTCCCACGAAATTCCACATGCAGGCATCGTTCTCCTCGGCTGTTGCAGTTGCCGCGTTGTTGCCTGCTCCTTGATCAAAAAGCACATTGCCTGTCTCTTTGAATGTAATGCGGTGCCACACAGGGTTTGCCTCGCTTGCCCATGTGGGGGGAATTGCCGAAAGTGCCTGATAAACATCGGCGGGGAGAATCTCTTTTAATTTAAGTGGCAGATAAACCATTGAGTAACCGCCGGGTGCCTCCTCGTAGTAGATGGCGAGTGTCTCTTTGTCGGGGAGGAGTGCCATTGAAGAGTATGCCGAGTATTCATCGGAAATCTCTATCTTGGTCCAGCCATTCGATAGTTTTGTGGGTGTGTAGTCGGCAGCATCGTTGCTCAATACCTTGTAGAATATTGAAACACGGCTTCGTGCCTCATCGGTAGAGAGAACAGGACCTATAGGTGCCGATTGGAAGAGCACATTACCCACGCGCAAAGGCTCGCCGTTGGTGTCGTTGGAACCCCATTTGAGGTCGCCAACAGCATCGGTAGCTACAACGCCGTCCCATGTGCCTTCGCCCTTCTCAATATCGGTATAACGGAATACGTTGAAGTAACGTCCGTATCCCTTACGGCTGCTAAGCAGCACGCTTCCGTCGGGCAGTTCCTCGCATTTAGGCTCGTTGCCATATGGAGCAGGGCTGTCGTTGTAGTCTTCGCCAAGTTCGCCAAGGAGGTTCCAGGTCTTTCCAAAGTCGTCGGAGTAGATGGCGTAGTTGTGGTAACGACTACTCCCTGTGGCGACAGCCCACACGGCGCAGTAGATGCGATAGTGGGTGCCTACCTTGATTTTGCTACTCTGTGCAATGCGACCTGCACCTATAAAGAGTGAACCAACGTGGTGGTTGCCCTGCTCGTCGTCAAAGAGGGGGTAGATGCTGTATGTAACCTCTTCGGGCTCGCCCACCTCCCACTGCTGTGTGCTTTCGTTGAAGGTAATGTAGATGCGAGATACACGGTTGGGGTTCTCGGGGTTGTCGTCGGTACCTGCACCGTAGTTTCCGTTCCAGCATAGACGGTTACCGCAAACGCTCATTACAAGTACTTGGTTGGTCTCGCGGTCGGCAACAATTGCGGGGTCGCCGAAACCGAGTCTCCATATACCTTCGTCGGTGTGTCCTAAACCATCGGCAATAGTTACAGATTCGGTCCATGAGTGTCCGTCCCACTCACTGCCGGCAGCGGTGCTGTGGCGCATAACAAGGTCTACCTCGCCGTAACCAATGTCGTTACCGCAGGGGCGGAAGTCGTTGATTGCAAATATATAGCCGTTGGCTGTGGTTGCAAGGGCGGGGATACGGTAGGGGTGTCCGTTAGGTCCGGGTGAGTAGAAGAGATACTGGTATTTATTATCGGTATCTACTGCAATGTTTACGTTTGCAGTGAGCCCGCCCTCGGGCAATGTCTGGTTGTCGATAGATGCATTGCCGTTGATGTCCATTGTCCAGCCGTGGCACATGAAGCCTGTGGATATGCCGAATGTGGCACCCTCGGGCAAGTACATTGTGGCAGATGATGCGGGGATAGTTGTCTTTTCGAGCATAGTGGTGCTTGTTGCGCCATCTACGTTTATGGTGAGCTCGCCAATCTTGTAGTTCTGCTCGTAACCACCATCTGTTTGTGCATTGTAGTTGATGTTGAGGGGCTTGGTGGTATCAACCTTCTTTATCAGCCATTTTGACCCGCCATCGGTTGTGTCGTACAATTTGATGTTGTTACCAACTCCACCATGCATGTTGAAACTCTGTCCTGTGGCTCCAACGGGGCATATTGCGAAACTGCCATCGCTCTGCGATACAAGGCAAAGGTCGGTTCCGCTTGCAGTGAGTGTTGCTGCCGAGCCGGCGGTTGTGCCTGCAAGTGTGATTGCGAGGTCTGTGCCTGCTGTGCGGCTATACATCTTGAAAGACTCTGCTGTTCCCACAAGGTACCATATTTCATTCTCGCCGTATGCACCGGTGCCACTGTTCACAGCATTGCCTGTGTAGCTTGCAGCGGTATTCATTTTTATTGAATAGCCGGTGTTGCGGTTGTTGTAAACGCGCACGGGAACGGGGTTGGTAAGGTCGGTCGAGAATATGTCGAGTGTGAAGCGTGCTTCAATTGCTACGCTTGCATCGTCGATAGAATTCACCGTATATTCTGTACCCAAATTCTCCTCGCCGTTGAAGAATCCTACAAAGGTGTAAGGGTTGCTTGTCTCCACTGTGAATGTGGCGGGGAGAATGGCTGTGTTCTGCCACTTCTTGTAGGGGAATGTGGTAGCCTCGCCGTTCACTTTCAGTGTGCCGGGAGCTGTGTAGTTGGCTGTAACATCAAGGGTGTTGCCACTTGGTTCAACATACTCCACAAATACATAGTCGGTGCACCATGTGTCTGTCGATTGGTTGTAGGTGCCTGTCGATTGGTCAAAAGCTGTACCGTCGTTCTTTGTTACGAGGTAACGGCTTGCTCCATCGGAATAGATTGTGGTTCCCGCATGGTTTGCCGCTGTTTTGCCAAGTGTAAAGTT
>CAYRFX010000106.1:0-5036 GCA_964423665.1 uncultured Bacteroidaceae bacterium
TTGCCCTCCTCGTCGGTTGCCGATGACCAAGGATTCTGCGATGCACGGAACATTATATAAGGCTCGCCTATCTGAACATTCAGTTTCTTGCCAAGGCGTATTATCTGCACCGTTGCATCACCCGACTGCTCTGCGGCATAATTATATATAAGGTATCCCACATTTAGTTCGTCCTCGCAAAATGTGGGGTGAACAGCCATATATTCAGGAGCGAGCAGAGGTGTTTCGGCAGTGAGTTGCTCGTAGGGTCCTGTGATGCTGTCGCTCACAAAAATCTCACAAGATACACGATTGATGGGCTTGCCTGCCACCGTATCTATCATAACATCGGGGCGGGCGAATGTTGCCATATAATAATATTTGCCTTTATACGGGTGAATCTCGGGAGAGGTTATAACTGCATTTTCCCCTACCCACGATGCCGCAGAGGGGCGCAATATATCAAAAGGTCCCTCCCACAAGCGCAAATCACCGCTACGCCACAGGAAACCGCCATCGCCTGTCATATAATAGAGATCCTTGCCCGCATCATAGACCACAAAAGGATTGGCAAGATTCATTGTATCTATTGCCACCTGTCTCACTGCCACACCCGCAGGAGGTTGCAGCCCGTTACAGACAGGAGCATTCCCGTTACACCCCTGCAAACATATTGCAAGCAGCAGCACACACGAGAGATATATAAGAAATTGCCTTTTCACCCTTTTACGATGTTTTATTTGTAAAGATAAGCAAATTTATATAAACAAAGTATCTTAAACAAGAAAATTAAAAGATTTCTCCTTTTTTGTCGTGTTTTCTCCTTTTGGAGAGATATAAACACGATGGCATAAATTTGGGAATATTATATATTTTTCAGAGACAGCACGGGATAGTTTATTGTTTTAGAGATAGAACAACCAAACATGTGAGTTATGAAAAAGCTGTTTTTAACTTTGGCAATAGTGATGCTGTGCACATGGATTACAGGTATTGCACAGGACGATAAGAAGATGACAAGAAAGGAACGGGAAGCCGCGTGGCGTGCCGCACGACTGAAGAAGAAGGCTGAGGCAAGAGCACGCAGAGCCATGCAGGACTCTATAGACTTTATGCAGGCTATACAGGCCTTGCAAAGAGGGTCGTGGGCATTAGAGGCCTCGAGTATCACATTTAATAACGGTTACACAGAATATGTTACCCCCAGTACTAATTTTGTATCCATCGACAATGGAACTGCAGTTGTGCAGACCGCCTTTGACAACAGCAACATAAACTCACCCAACGGGCTTGGCGGCATAACGCTCGAAGGGAATATAACCGGCGCACAAATGAGCCGGGACAAAGATGGAAACATTTATTACAGCTACGGCATACAAGGGGCAAATATTTCTGCAACGGTATATATAACCCTTAATGCCAACAGCAATAATGCCTCCGCATTGGTAAATCCCAATTTCAGCAGCAACAGCATGACGATGGAAGGCACTCTATATCCTTACAGCACTGCCGGAGTGTTTGAAGGCACCCCCGGATATTTATGGAGTGGAAACGCAGGATTTTGGTTTGCCCCGCCACCTGTAATGTCATCTATGCCACCACCCATGATTGGACCACGCCCACCAATGGGACCGCCTATGAGACCACGCCCGCCGATGGGAGGCGGAATAAGACCGCCAATGGGCGGAGGAGGTGGTAGTAATGCAGGTTCGGGACCTCCGGGGTTTGTGCCTTAATTAATAAAGAATGCCGGAATGATTTCACAAACAAAAAGTCGAACCTTTGTTCGACTTTTTGTTTGTGAAAATTAGCATTTTAGCAACCTGCATTATATATTTGCACTATACTTTTGTAGTTAGAAAAAGCTGTATACGGTTTTATGCGTATAAACCCATATACAATCATGTGCTAATAGTATATTATAAATTACAAAAGTATAATGAACAAGAAACAGAAAGTAACAAGCCTTCTTGACGAAGCAAGCCTTGCAATGATGTACAATGAGCCAACCAACGACGGCTACAACAAGATTAAACATCATCATGACGAGTACAAAGAAGTTTATGACAGACTGACACCGCAAGAAAGAGAATTATCACTCCTGCATCCTTATCTTGCTTTAAGTATTAAAAAAAATATGCAAAAAGCATTTCAAGCTACAATGCATTTTGACGGAGTAGAAGATGGATACGGCGATGCAATAAGGCACTGCTATTGGAGTGCGTTAAACCAAATGGCAGCAGGTCTTAACTCTCCATATGCAAAAGCATTTGGAGATGCACACGAAAGCGGTTCGATTATTGACCAGAAAGCAAAGGCTATGGATTTACATAATAATGCTGTAGGATACTATTTGGGTAATCAGGCAATTACTCGTGGCTGGAGTGAACAAGAATTATTAAATAACGTAATAAACGCAGCAAACAATGGAAAATTACAACTTAGGAAGTAAAGCATTTATAATTGCAACAATTCTACTATTAACGATAGTTAGTTGCGGTCTATATGAGCAAAAATTAGAACTTACACTTAATAATCAAGTAGCAGAGCAACCATTTTCGTTCAAAGATTATTGTAAAGAAGATTACGACAGTATATTTATTCTACACTCTTATTTCAACACGAATCGTAATGATTTTGTCAATTTAAGAATGTCGGAAGACTTAAGAAACTTTTGTAAAAACGCTATATATAGCGATGCTTTCTCTACAATACTTTTCATTAGCAAAGGTCATATAAAAGCCTATTCTATTATTGAAATTGTAGATGCAGATTTTGAAGCAAAAGAGGTTGAAGAACAACATATATTTCCTTTCGAACAAAGATTTATAATGGACAAGGATAGAAATATTCACATTTACAAAGAGTAATTATCCTATCGCAAGACAAGCGAGCGTAACTTTCGCGCCAAAAAAAGAGGCTGCTAAAAAGATATTTTTTAGTCAGCCTCTTTTTTATAGTAGTTTTGCTTTGTCTATATGATATCTTTACTCTAAAGGCATCATATTGGTATAGACATTCTGTACATCATCGTCCTCTTCCAAGCGTTCAACAATTTTGTCGATGGTTGCACGCTGCTCCTCGGTTACATCTTTTTGGTCGTTGGGGATGCGTGTAAACTCGCTACCTGTAATCTCAAAGCCTTTTTCCTCCAAGAATTTCTGTATTGCACCAAAAGATTTGGGGTCGCCATAGATGGTTATCTCGTTCTCCTCCTCATCAAACTCGTCTTCCACGCCAAAATCGATAAGTTCGAGTATGAGGTCGTCCATGTCAAGACCATCTTTCTTTGTAAATGTGAACACGCATTTGTGTGTGAACATAAAGTCGAGGCTGCCCGATGTGCCTAATGTGCCACCGAATTTATTGAACACCGCACGCACGTTGGCAACGGTGCGGGTTGTGTTGTCGGTTGCAGCATCTACAAAGATGGCGATACCAAAGGGACCATATCCCTCATATGTTACCTCCTTGTAATCCTTCTGATCCTTGCCAAGTGCATTCTTAATTGCGCGCTCAATATTATCCTTAGGCATATTCTCGCGCTTTGCGTTGGCGATGATTGCTCTAAGGTGCGAGTTGGTATCAGGGTCGGGACCGCCGGCCTTAACAGCAATGGCAATTTGTTTACCTACACGGGTAAATGTACGAGCCATATTACCCCATCTTTTCAGTTTCGCAGCTTTACGATATTCAAAAGCTCTTCCCATAGTATATTTAAGTTTTAGTTTAATTTATTATCGTTGTATTGCGCCCAAGCGTTTCTGGAAATTCTCCATCAAACGCGCCATGGTTTTATCAATAACCTTGTCGTTGAGGGTTTGGTTGTCATCTTGCAGAATAAAGCTTACGGCGTAGCTCTTTTTGCCCTCTTCGAGATTCTTGCCCTCGTAAACATCGAACAGAGTAACTGCTTTCAGGAGTTTCTTCTCGGTTTCGCGTGCTACCTGTTCAATCTGCGCAAATGTTACCGACTTGTCGATGAGCAGAGCCAAGTCGCGCTTAACGGCAGGATACTTGCTTATTTCGGAATAACCTATTTTCACACTCTTCACAGCCTTCATAAGCTCGGTCCAGTTGATATCTGCATAGAACACCTCGCTGTCGATGTCGAAACGCTTTGTTATCTTCTTGCGCAAGATTCCGAGCTGTGCTACCACCTTTTTATTATTGGCAGCCTGCACCTGCAAACCTGCAGCAAATATATCGTCGCTGAATGTGCCGATTATGCGCATTGAGGGTTTCAAGCCAAGGCGGTCGAAGATGTGCTCGACATGTGATTTAAGATCGTAAACCGAGAGGGGACGCCCCTGCTCCACCCACGACGATGCCACGTTGTTGCCTGTCTGCCACAAGCAAAGGTGGTAGCTCTCGCTATAAGGGCTGAGGATTTTTTCCTCGGTACGTTTGTCGGCATCGAAACGATAGCTGTTACCAAACTCAAAGAAACTGAGGTCGGTATATTTGCGGCTTACATTGCGTTGTATGCTCTCCAAGCCACCGAACAGCAGTGTCTGACGCAACACATTGAGGTCGGCACTAAGCGGGTTCATGAGACGAACAAGATTATCGCTGTGATATTTCTCAAGCCCGTCATAATATGAAGCAGCTGTGAGCGAGTTGTTCATTATTTCACAGAAGCCACAACCTACCAACTGCTCCGATACAAGGTTTTGCAGTTTGTGCGATTTATCCTCGGCACCTTTGGTGATAATAGACGAGTGCAAGGTAGTGTCGATAGCAATATTGTTGTAACCATATATGCGCAGGATATCCTCAACCACATCACAGGGACGCTGAACATCTACGCGATAAGGAGGCACCTGCAAAGAGATACCCTTTTCGGTCTCACCTGTAATTTTCATTTCAAGCGATGTAACGATGCTCTTTACTGTTTCGGGAGCAATGTCGGCACCGATAAGGTTATTTACATAGTTATATTCAAGTTCCACTTTGAAATTCTCAACAGGGGCGGGATAAATATCTTTTATATCCATTGATATTGTTCCACCTGCAAGCTCTTTAATCAGAATTGCCGCCTGTTTCAATGCATAGAT
>CAYRFX010000107.1:0-5017 GCA_964423665.1 uncultured Bacteroidaceae bacterium
AGACCGTACGATTGATGTCAATATTACCCGCTTACGCTCGAAGATTGGAGCCTACAGCTCGTACATTGTAACCCGCTCAGGTTTTGGATATGGATTCCGAGATTAAGATATCATTCCACAAACGGCTGTTTCTAATGTTGCTCGCTTTCTCATGGGCAATTGTACTCTGTTTTATCGGATTTCAATACCTGCGCGAAAAGGAGTATAAATCGGAGTTCTTGAATGCTCAACTGCAACAATACAACTGCAATCTACTCGAAACCGTAGAAGAAGGGTTACCGTATGAGGATTATATTGCGACACACGATAAACCCTTTGATGAGCTCAGAATTTCGATTATCACCCTTTCGGGTGCTGTGGTCTATGATAATACTATTCCGCTCGACTCCCTCGACAATCACCGTAACCGCCCGGAGGTTGCAAAAGCCTTAGCAGAGGGAGGGGGATATAACATCAGCCGACAATCGGCAAGCGATGGGCGTGAGTATTTCTACTCTGCCACAAGAGGTGAGCGGGTCATTGTCCGCACAGCTATTCCATACTCCAACACGCTGCACGACCTACTCGAAGCCGATTGGTCATTTCTTGTTGTGATGATTTCTATCAGCCTTGCAATGAGCATAGTGGCATTCTTTACTACCCGCCGACTCGGCAAGGATATTGAACGTGTGAACCGCTACGAGGCGGAGCAGGAACAAAATCGACTGAAACGCCAACTCACAAACAACATCAACCACGAACTGAAAACTCCAGTCGCCTCAATTCAAGTCTGCCTTGAAACACTACTGTCGGGAATTGCATTGAGCGAGGAGAAACGGCAGGAACTTATCGAGCGTTGCTATACGCACAATGAGCGTTTGCGTCGTCTATTGAGCGATGTGTCGCTTATTACCCGATTGGAGGATGGCAGCGGACTGATCAATAGAGAGCGGGTTGTCATAAACCAAATTATCAACGAGATTGCCGAAGAGTTGGAGGTTATGCCCGAAGAGGAGCGTTTGACACTGCACACCTCCTTTGACGAAGAGGTGGCTGTGGAGGGTAATCTTTCGTTGATAGGTTCAATTTTCAGTAATCTTACCGAGAATGCCATTGCCTATTCCGAGGGAAAGAATATCTATATCACACTGCTCGAAAACTCCAAAGAGCAGGTTCGCATACGCTTTGAGGATGACGGCAAAGGGGTTAGCGAAGAGCAACTACCACATCTTTTCGAGCGATTCTACCGCGTGGATAAAGGTCGCTCACGCAAAAAAGGAGGCACAGGACTTGGTCTTGCCATTGTGAAACACGCAGTTTTGTTTCACGGTGGCACAATCAGCGTCACAAACCGACCAAGTGGCGGTCTAAGGTTTGACTTTACCCTACGAAAATAGTATTAACTGCAATGGTGACCACCTACGCAAAACTTATGCTCGAACAACGCGACAAAAGCATTAAGCAAACAGCCTCCGAACTGAACTTCCCAGAACAATTCACTTTCCGTAAATATTTCAAACAGCATGTCGGCATCTCGCCAAAAGAGTACCGCAACTCGCACGCACTAAAACAGAAGGAGAAACAGACTCCATATATATTATCTTATTACGGGGGTAAAGCTCTTTGAAGTGCCGCCTGTTGCAGTGCCGCCAATCAAGAACACCCCGTTAAAATAGCTTTCCGTGGGAGAGGACACCGAAGAGACGCCATAGAGCATTGTGTGCGAAGAGGCTGTAAATGCAGGCGAGCTCACCAACAACGATGCACTGCTCACACTATTGGGGCATTTGTATGAAAAGAGCAGGTTTCCTGCGGTATCTTTGAATACAAGATATCTATCCTGCGACACTGTTACAGAAGAGACAGAAGCATAATACTGCGAAGCCGATGTGGGCGAGCTTGCCGCACCACCGGTAGCCACCACAATTCCGCCATTGACAGCAAACGAATTATTGTCGCAATCAATGCCACCCTCGGGCTGATTACTGCCCGACGCCAGCACCGCTCCACCATTAATTTCTATGGTACCGTTGGAATCTATCGCATCATTATTTGTAGCGTGCGCATATACATAACCGCCATTCACCACAATAGCCGTTGCTGCATTAATGGCATCATCGTATGTGGCACACTCCAAAAGACCACCGTTTATAGTGAGGGTAGCTTTGCTTTCGAGCCCCTCACCTCCATCTTGTGTTGTTGAGGTATATATTGTGCCTCCATTAACAACAACATCTGCCGAGCCTTTTATTGCCTTGGGAGCACCATTGAAGCCCTCGTTACCGCCCATACCTCCAAAGCCACCCATTGAACCCGAAGAGGTTCCGAGGGCTGCGCCGGTGGTTTTTGCTGTGATAAAGGGATAACCATCGGCAAGAGCCGCATCGCCAATGGTGAGCACGCCATCGGAGACAATACATTTGCCGCCATTGCCGGTAGCACTGCATGTTATAGTGCCGCCAAGCAAATTCATTGCACCATCGCTCTTTAATGCCTTAACCGAATAGTAATCTGTGCCCGACGCTGCTGTATATGAGCTGCCCGCGCCCGAGACGGTGATATTTACATCGCCGCCCGAAACCGTGAGAACACTATCAGATGATATCCCAAGACCGCCCTGTCCTTGCGCGTTTATAACCACAGCACCGGCACTCATATTAAAATTACCATCGCTCTTGATTGCTGTGCAGTATGCAGGGTCGTATGCCACAATAGCAGCCTTTCCTGTTGTGTTAATCTCAATATTACCGCCTGTAATATTGCAATCGCCATCGCTCTTTACAGCCTTTGAAGCTGTCCCAGAGGTGAACAGCTCATGCACGCCACCTGTGATATTCACATTTGCATCGCTCTTAACACAAGCTGCCGCATAACTCTTCTCCGTGGCACTGCCCGATGAAGCGATATTGCCCGCATAGGTATTCGTAACATCGGTCAATGAGTAGGTTCTCACACTACCCGATGTGGTGTATGATGATGATATTATATAATAGGTATCACTTGCAACAGCAGCAAACGCAGCACTTTTTATGGTGTATCCGCGCGAATTATCGCTCTTGAAATAATACTCACCTGTGGCGGCAGAGCCAAAATCATAATAATAGAACTGCACACCATTAATCGTAACGGTTGATGAGAGTGTGGATATGAGATTATCACTGCTGTCATACAAATAGATATTATTCCATGCTGTTGAGAAGCCGCCGGGACGATTGCTTGTACCCGAAGTAGTTGTGGGCTTGCTCACATATACCACATAGCTTGCAATAGTCTCTTCCTCCTCGGTTTCATCTGTCACAGCCGGGTCATACACTCCATAATCTCCGCTACACGATATATTACACTCGCCACCCAAGATATTTACATCACAATCGGCAGATATACCACGGGAGGCAAGCCCGGTTGCTTCAACATTAAGCACACCGCCACTCATGGTAAACACCGAGTCGCTTTTTATTGCACAGCAATAAGAGACATCGCCGACTTCCACGATGGAGCTGCCGCTCATCTTCACATCTATGGTTCCTCCTGCAATATTTATATCACGGGAACTTTTTATTCCTTTCATTTTATCCCCACTTGCATCTATCAGCAATTTCCCATCTAAAATATTAATCTCACCCACAGCCTTCACACCATCTTTATCCTCGCCCGAGAGAGACATAGAGAGTTCACCGCCCGAGATGGTAATGTGCCCATCACAATCAATACCATCGCCCGATGCTGCAAGGCTGAGCACTCCACTCTCCACAAGAACAGAATCGTTGCAATGCACGGCATCACTCGCAGCCGATGCAACCGTTATATTCCCGCCACGGAAAGCAATATAATCGTCACTGCATATAGCATGCTTGTAGTTGCCCTGCACCTGCAAAGCACCATTTCCCTCAAATATCAACTGCCCTTCGCTGAAGAGGGTTGCTTTTTCATCTTCAGATGCGGCTGAGGAGTATGAAACAGCATCGGACAACACATTCACAGTGCCATCTTCCAATATCACTTTGCCGCGTTTCTTACATTGGCTGTTTATTGCCGCCCCGGTATCATTGCCCAATGAGAGACCATTAAGACGAAGTGTAAATTTCTTTGTACCATATATCTTGAAGCACCCCTCATCACTTTCACCCGATAACACATAATCCACATCACTGTCTATCGTGGAGCGCACCGTAACTTTTGCACCTGTTATATCCACACCCACGCCATCAAAAGCAAAAGGATTCTCCACAACAGCTCGCGCCCCATTATAACTCACTTGCACAGCTGTTGCAAGCACACCATGCGCAATACTGTCAATATCGCTTATGAGAAGAGAATCAACCTTATCGAGGAGTGTTACAATGAGATATTCTTCGCAATCATCAAACGACAAGCTATCTATGCGCGCCATTGACACCGAACGCACCTCACCATTATTCATGAAGAACTTTACATCGTTTTCTGCCGACACAAAGAAATATTGCATCAAGAACAATATAATAAAGAAGTATCTTTGTTTCATTTTTTGAAGAATTTATAGATTTTACCGCCCACATTAATGATATAAAGCCCACTGTTCCATCGGGCAACATTTATAATTGCCTGTGCCGAGGTCAGTTTTTCCAACTGCAACAGCCGCCCGTTGGCATCATACACGCGCAATTCGGAACCTGAATGTGCGGTTACACTTATTTTTGAACCGTCAAATTCAACCTCGGCGGGAAAGATTGGCGCAACAGATGTAGACTGCGCCTCTCCAAAGGAGATACGAGAGAGATTGGCAATATCCCAAGAATCAGAGAGACCATATACCGATGAAACAACCATCTTATCATCGGAATATTTAATACTCCTTATATCCTTTAATGATATTGAGGAAACAGCATCACCGGCAACGACGACCAATGATTTTTCGGCTTGGGCAAGCAGGGTTACAGAGAAGCCCCAAGCAAGAAAAAGAGTTGTAAATAAACGATTTATAGCCATTTGTGATTAATTTATTTCATCATTAGTGTCCCATAAAAATTAGGGACTGGTTAAACATTAAATAAAACTGGCT
>CAYRFX010000108.1:0-4992 GCA_964423665.1 uncultured Bacteroidaceae bacterium
ATTAAATATCAATTATTTCAAAGAACTATTTCGATTTTTTAGTGGACACTAATGAGTTCGATTAGTTAATGAGGGTATTATATGCAGCATAAGGATCAGGAACATCGAAAGGATAATCGGGAAATACGCTCAATATAAATTCTCTATTATACGGGTCGTTAATGTAATTATACAACGGCTGAATAATGTATTTTCTAAATATCACATCATACGCATTATAATCACCATAAGGGATATTATCGAGATTCTCGCCAAAATCATTTACAATCTTCTCGTATGTTTCGGGGAGGATATTCTCAAGCTCATGGAAATACTCTATAATTTTGATAAAGGTGAAGGGATGCCATGAACCGAAAGCCTCGGGCCACTTCTTGTTACCATGAGGAGTGTACCACCCGGGTTGCTCTATTGCATTACTAAAACCAACTACAAGCTGTTGTACGGCATCCGGAATAGGGCTAAAGCAATCATTATCCACTAACTCCAAACATATTTGATAACGTTCATAGCCTTCGCTATAGTTACCTCCAAGATTTTCACGAAATATAGTTATAGGAATATATCCATTGATTGAAGCAGGCTCTATAATAGCCTCGCCTAATTCATAATGAACACCTTCAACAGCAGTTGTTAATTTTGGATTTATCACATATCCAATAGAGCGTTTCACCTTGCTCAAACCCGCTTTTATTTCAACAGGTGCTTTAAGAGTATATCTTTTTATTTCAACAGGAGTTATACCAAACGAATAGTTCAAAGTCTCATTTGTAAAATAGATCCCGGGATACTCAAATTTTGAAACCACGCCATTCTCCATAGGTGGAACATCAAAACCGTTTGAAACGCTGTTGTAAACATAGTATTTACCTTTCTCAAAGTTTAAGTTTCCTGTAAAAACCTTAAACTCGGCATTATCGGTGTATTTACCCAGAATGTAAGCATTGCTCTTTTTTGCATCGTTGTATAACTTGTCATTTACAAAAGTGTATTTGTAGTTGTTAAAGTTGAAAAACGAAGAGAGGGTTGTGCCATTGTAATTTTCCAATGAGCCAATTTGTGAATTGTTGAATATCAACAGAAAACAATCGTAATTTGCGTGCAAGGTTATTACATTGCTTGTTGCACTAATTTCTATTTGCTCGTCAAATGTAAAAGAACATTTTTCTTGAATATTATCGCCATCGGCGGTTGATGTTCCAACAACACGATAGGTTCCTGTATTCAATGTTATAAGGTCGTGGTTTCCCCATGAACCATTAAAAGTATATACAACACCTGTGTTTACTTCTGTAAGTGTTAGAGTATATGTTGGTGCAACAAGTTCCCCACTTTTAATCTTTTCATAGAACTCATTGAACACTTCTTCGTTTGTTGTTGCACGGGACATTGTTCCGCTGTTAGATGTGTCGAGGGTGTAAACAAATCTAACTTTTACTTTATTGGGGTCTTGCAATTCTTCGTTATCATCGCTACTGCAAAAAACCAAACTGAATGCAGAAACTGCAAACATAAACATTGCTAAAATTTTACTGATTGTTTTCATAATTATATCTATCATCATAAATATTATATTTCCAATTATAAAGCAATCTTTATCACATCATTATCTGCACAAACAATATTAACACCTTTATATAGGGTTACAATTTCGCCCGAATATTTAGGGTAACGTGCCACCAAAGTTCCATTTGCAGTGTAAACTACTACACTTCTGCCTGCGCAGTTTGTAAGAACTACACCATCTTGCACATATTCAAAAACGGGAACATTATCATTTATCAACTCGCTAACACCCGTTGTATCAAATTCTCTAATATTCTTAAACTTTTTCCAACCATTCGCAGACTGATAGGCGGATAGGCTTCCTGCAGGTACATATAATACAACTTCCTCATATTGGGTGACGGTAAAATTATTACCGGCGAGTAATCCCGGTGTTGGAGATGCAACCTGTATATTTTTCAGTGCATAACAATTACCGAACACAAATTCCTCTATGGATGTAACATTTTCGCCAATGATTACGCTTGTGAGGCCGGTGCAATTATAGAACGCACCATATCCTATACTTGTAACATTTGTAATTTCGATGTTGGTGAGGGCGCTACAATCCTGGAACGCTCTCACTCCTATGCTTGTAACGCTATTGGGGATTGTAATACTTGCGAGACTGCTGCAACCCTGGAACGCACCGGCCTCTATGCTTGTAACGCTACTTGGAATTTCAATGTTGGTGAGGGCGCTACAATCCTGGAACGCTCTCACTCCTATGCTTGTAACGCTATTGGGGATTGTAATACTTGCGAGACTGCTGCAACCCTGGAACGCACCGGCCTCTATGCTTGTAACGCTACTTGGAATTTCAATGTTGGTGAGGGCGCTACAATCCTGGAATGCACCGGCCTCTATGCTTGTAACGCTACTTGGAATTGTAATCTTAGTAAGGCCAGTGCAACCAGAGAACGCACCCACCCAAATATTGGTTACGCTACTTGGAATTGTAATCTTAGTAAGGCCAGTGCAATCAGAGAACGCCCAATCTCCAATACTTGTAACACTATTAGGAATTGTAATATCGGTGAGACCTATGCAACCCTGGAACGCCCAACCTCCAATGCTTGTAACGCTATTACCAATTTTAACACTTGTGAGTCCAGTGCAACCAAAGAACGCACTCTCCCCAATACTAGTTACGCGATTAGGAATCTCAATGCTTGTGAGACCGGAGCAACTAGAGAAGGCACTACTCCCAATGCTTGTAACATCATTTGGAATTACAAGGTCTGTTACCTTTTTGCCATTAAGATAGAGGTTTTTAGCGTAGCATAATGGATTAGCGTAATAACCTGAAAAATCTATTTTACACCAAGCAGAGAGATCGCTTATATATACGGCGGATAGGTTGCTACAACCAGCGAACGCCCAATCACTTATTCTTGTAACGTTATTTGGTATTTCAATACTTGTGAGACCGGAGCAACTAGAGAAGGCATAATTTCCTATACTGGAGACACTATTAGAAATGATAACACTAGTAATCGTAGTTTCGTTTTCGAATGCGTATGCACCAATCACATAATTTGCACCTTTATAATCTGCAGGCAAAACTATATCACCACCATTGCCTATATATCCACACAAAGTGTTTACACCATCAATAATACCAAAGACATAATCGCCCTCTACTGCGCCATTAGGCGCATTAATAACCTTGTTTGCGTAATATGCAACGTCGCCATAATCCACAGAGCCTTTTGTTAATGACAATGAGGATAAGTTTATGATAGTTCTAAGATTATTGCAACCTTCGAACGCACTATCTTCTATACTTATAACACTGTTGCCGATGGTAATACTGGTGAGACTTGTGCAGTCTTTGAAAGTATAATCGCCTATTCTTGCTACGCCATTGGGAATTTCAATACTAGTAAGACCACTGCAATCAGAGAATGCACATTCTCCTATTGTTATTACGCTGTTGGGGATTTCAATACTGATGAGGGTGCTACAATCCTGAAACACATAATCTCCTATGCTTGTAACGCTATTAGGAATTGTAATATCGGTGAGACCTGTACAACCTGAGAACGCATAGGCTCCTATGCTTGTAACGCTGTAATCAGTTCCATTATAATCCACTAACGAGGGAATTATCACATTGCCGCTATAGTAGCTAGAAATGACTTCCAATGTTTTTGCTGTTGCATCTGTAACGTTGTAATTGATACCACCTACCTCAAAAGCGTGTAACAAAACCGGATTGGAACAGATGAGCAATAGGGTTAAAAACAGCCCTTTGAATGTGTTTAAGTGTTTCATAATTAGATATTATTAAGTAGTTTATAATGAATCCATAGTCTTTACAAACACCTTGAACTGACGCCAATAATATTTATTGTAATCCTTGACGAAGGCTTCGCCCATACGATTGGCAACTTCGGCATAATAGAAAAACAAATCTTTTACTTGGTATTTATTCAAAGTTCCTTGCTCTATTGAGAATTGTATCTCCTCAAAAAAGCGTAAAAACAGTTCTTTTTCATGTTCCGTTGGTATTTTAAAACCACGTTCCTCATTATTTTTAAAGTCGTCGACTATCTCATTATAACTTTTTTCACAGGAATCTTTTTTATCTTCAACCCTCCACAAATATTCAACAACTGTTAGAAGATGTTCATTGGTTGAATATCTTTCATTATATCGTGCGAGTGTGTTAGCTTCTTCTTCTTTTTTATGCAATGAGTATTCTTTTATAGCATACCAAACCGCATAAACACTTACACCCACAGTTGCAGCGGTTGCCATAAATGTCAACAAGTCTATACAAAATTTGCAACACTCCAAACAAGTAGGTTCTTCTTGAATACAAAAAATAAAGTTCATAATAATAAATTTACGCCCCGCCGGCTCTGCAGTGCACACAAAACAACAATTAGAATTTGAAGGACATAAAAAAGAAAGTGTGAGCCTGTAGAACTTATCCCGATAGTAGGCTCTGGACTGCCCGTAAAATAGATAAGAAAAACAGCTCACACCCTTGGCTGTATATGTAGTGAAATACATATATACGAAACCTAAGGGAGAACGTCTTTGCTATTCCAATTTTACAGATGAATTGTCCAGATTCACTATCATGGAAAAAGCCTAACGCTTTCCTAAAATGTCTGCCATCATACGATGAACTTGCAAATTTAGGGAAATTTCAGCAATAACATTCTTTTTGCGAGCTGTTTTTCATAAATTTATTATTTTTCTGTTTCTTATGTGCAAAGATAGGAATGAAAATATTGATAACACAATGCATCATCATCCATTTCTTCCATTTTGCGAAATTTACAAAATTTACAAAGCCCACGAAGAAGTGAAGCTGTTATTAAAAAACTTTTTTTATAAAAAGATTCTTCTATAAAAAGAACTTTATATAAAGAATAAAGTGTTATCTTTGCAGTGATATTACTTATAACAATAATATAATTTACAGTTATGTGCATA
>CAYRFX010000109.1:0-4885 GCA_964423665.1 uncultured Bacteroidaceae bacterium
TTGCAAATTTATAAAATTATGAATCAGTTGCCAACTGCTGATTCGCATTATTTATGTTTATATTGAGTTTTGTTCTTTTTATTATAAAGAGATTACAGGGAGGGTGTTTCTATCATTATGGCAATAAAAAAAATGAGCCGAAGCCCATTTTTTTTATTGCATCTCTGCTTAGAGAATTTTTTTTACTAATCCAAACATCTTGTATGGCATATATCGGAATGGAAGGTCGAGCAGGGTGGTGGTCGTTACCACTGAGCGTTGGTGCGAAAAAGCGTCGAAACTGCGCTTTCCGTGATAGCTTCCCATGCCTGAATTTCCTACACCGCCGAATGGGATATTTTCATTTGCAATGTGCATGATAGTGTCGTTTATGCAGGCACCGCCCGATGATGTGAGGCGCAGCACCTCCTTGCCGTCTTTTACTTTGCCGAAGTAGTATAGCGCGAGCGGCTTTTCGCGCTGACGGATAAATCTTATAGCCTCGTCGCGCTCTTCAAAGATAATCATGGGCAACACCGGGCCGAAAATCTCTTCCTGCATCACCGGTGATGCAGGATTCACATCAGCAAGCAGTGTAGGCTCAATGTATCGCTCTTTGGCATCGGTGGCGCCGCCAAGCACTATGCGACCATCTTTCAGATAGCCCGATACGCGTTCAAATGCCTTGTCGTTTACCAGTCTCACATAGTGCCGGCTCTGCTTAATATCTTCGCCATGCAGTTTCTTCAATTCGCCGGCAAATGCAGTGACAAACTTATCTACCTGCGAGCGGTGTATGAGCAGATAGTCGGGTGCTATGCAGGTTTGCCCGGCGTTTAAGGTTTTTCCCCACGCTATGCGGCGTGCTGCAATTTGGGTGTCGGCTGCCTCATCTACAATACACGGGCTTTTGCCACCAAGCTCCAATATTACCGGTGTGAGTGTCTTTGCCGCCTCGCGCATCACTATTTTGCCGAGTGCGGGGCTTCCTGTGAACAGGATAATGTCGAAACGCTCTTCCAACAGTGCGGTGTTTGCCTCGCGGTTGCCCTGCACCACAGCAACGTACTCCTCGTCGAATGTGGCTTTTATCATCTTTTCAATGGTTGCCGAAACATTCGGCACATAGGGCGAGGGTTTCAAAATCGCTGTGCACCCCGCAGATATCGCTCCTACCAATGGATTTATGAGCAGCTGCACGGGATAGTTCCACGGCGACATTATAAGTGCGTTGCCCAGCGGCTCGCTGATGATGCGGCTGCGTGAGGGCATCATCTTTATAGGGGTGCAGGCACTGCGGCTCTTCATCCACCCTTTGAGGTGCGAAATGTGGTTCTTAATCTCACCTCCCACAATGCTTATCTCGGTTATTATAGCCTCTTCGGGAGATTTGTGAAGGTCGCTCCACAAGGCATCGCAAAGTGGTTTCTCCCACTCTTTCAGTGCCTTTTGCAGTCTCTTTAGCTGCTCCTTGCGAAATTTGTAACCGAGCGTCGCGCCACTTGCAAAGTAATTGCGCTGTGCCGCAACTATTCTTTTTATATCCTCGTCGGTGGTGTTTGTTATTTTCATACCTTATATAATATTATTTATTCTTTCGTCCTGTAAAGTGGTCCATGGCATGGAATATACCAACCACCTCGCCAAAGATATAATCGAAAATCGATGTGGGCAAGATTGCTTGGCAGAAACGTATGAAGTGATAGCCGAAAGGAATGCCCTTGAAATTGCGGTTACGTTCAATGGCGTTCATTATTTTGCGAGATGTGGGCTCGGGTTTCAAGATGGGGAAAATGCGCGACTGCACGCCGTCGAACATTCCCGTGTTGATGAAGTAGGGGGCAATGGTGGTAAAACGCACTTTGCTCTTTGCCTGCTTGAGCTCAATGCGCACCGAGTCGCTCCAGCCAATTACAGCCCATTTGCTTGCGGCATAAACCGACATGCGGGGGTTGGAAATCATACCACCTGCCGATGCAATATTGCAGATGTGTCCTTTCTCTCGCTTAATCATGCCGGGCAGGAACTGCTGTGCAATTACCATGGGAGCTATAGAATTAATCTTCATTGTGCGCTCAATATCGCTTATGCTCTGCTCGTCAAATGTTTTGTTGTTTGCAACAATTCCGGCGCAGTTTATGAGAATATCCACGTTGCCACACTCTTTTTCTGTGAGCTTTGCAGTCTCCTGCACCTGTTCGCTGTTGGAAACATCAACCTTGTAGCCCTCTACACGTCCCAGATTCTTGTACTCCTCTTTAGTATCGGCAATACTCTTTTCATTAATATCCCATATAACAAGGCAGCGTGCACCTCTCTCCAATGCAATGCGCCCCATAATGCGTCCGATACCCGATGCGCCTCCTGTTATGAGCACGCAACAATCTTTGATTTTTGTCATAGCTTTCTATATGTTCTTCTTTATTTAATTCAATATTGTTTTTGCACACTTGCATAAAAAGTGTGCAAAAGTAATAAAAAGAAAAAGATAAATATTTTTCATTTTCTGCACATTTTGGTGTATAATGTGCAAAAAAGGTTAAATAAGGGAGTAATGAACAACTATTATAGCTTTTTGCAATCACTCTGTGGTCATATATGGCAGCCCCACAATCTGCTCCACCGGGAAATTACCCTCTAAAAGCCCGCTTATGATTGTGTCGCGCGAGCCCGAGCCTTGAAAGGGGAACAACTCAAAATGGGGCATTATGGCTGCAAAATGTTCCATTATTTCCGATTGTATGCTCTCATAATCTTTCCAGTCGGTGGTGTTTGTGAAACAATAAAATTGTATGGGCAGCCCGGTGTCGCTCGGGGCGAGAGTGCGCACCATAATCATCATCTCCTTGCTGACGAGCGGGTGGCGTTGCAGGTACATCTCGGCATAGGCGCGGAAGAGGCCTAAGTTGGTGTCGATAGTGCCATTGGTGAGCCCGGCAGGGTTGGCGGTGTTGGCTGTTTTTCCATCCCTGTTTTGTTGCAGTTTTATGCTTATGAAGCGGTCCAGCTCGGGCGCAATCCCTCTCAGCCGTGTCAGGTATTTTGCGCTGCAAGGCTTTATGCTGTCGAGCTTCACGGTGTAGCCGCGTGATATTCGCCTGCCACCGCTCTCCTGCATTCCGCGCCAGTTGATGAAGCTGTTGTTTATGAGCGAGTAGGGTGGTATTGTAACTATTGTGTTGTCGAAATTGCGCACCTTCACTATTGTGAGTGAGATATCCGTAACGGTTCCATTGATGCTTGTGCCCGTTACCTCAATCCAATCGCCCAGCCTCACCATATCATTTTCGAGCAACAGGAAACCGCCTACAAACCCCATTATGCTGTCTTTTGTGATGAGCATAAGCACCGCAGCAAAAGCACCCAATCCTCCAATGAGATAGAGAGGCGATTTATTGGTGAGAATAGATATTGCAATTATTGTGGCAATAATATATATAACCACCTTTGTTATTTGCAAGAACCCCTTTATAGGGCGGTCGTGATATTTGCTGTTTGTGAATGCCGAGTCACCTATGGCGTTAAGCAACGCATTAATAGCCACAACAAGAGCTACAATGAAACATATCCACACAAAAGCCTCTATGTAGCGCAGTGTTATAGGCTTGTCGGCAATGGCTATGGGAAGCAGCGTATTTATTATAATAGGTGGAATGAGATACGCAAGCTTATGAAGCGTGTCATATTTCATCATTCTGCTCAGGAAGATATAATCTTTGCGCCTCAGCAATCTCTTTGTCACACCGGCAGCTATGTAATAGACGATTGCCGTTATTACAGTTGCTACGATTGCAATTATAGCTAATGAGAAAACTGTGTCAAATCTGTCGAGCAGATTATCGGGGACTCCCGTGTGTGATAACAACTCCTTTATCCACCCCGTCGGTATTTTTGTGAAATCTTCGCTCATGCCCATTCATTTATATTAGAAACATGAACGAATCTTTTTTTGTTCTTAATGGTGCAAAAAATAAGGTGGCGAAAAAAATCGCCACCTTATTTTATTATATATAGAGAGTGTTTCTTACATCTCCTCCACAGCAGCCTGTGCAGCAGCCAAACGTGCGATGGGCACGCGGAAGGGTGAACAAGAAACGTAGTTAAGACCTACTCTGTGGCAGAACTTAACAGACTCGGGCTCGCCACCGTGCTCACCGCAGATACCGCATTTGAGGTCGGGGTTCACTGAGCGTCCCTTTGTTGTAGCCATCTCTACGAGCTGACCTACACCTGTCTGGTCGAGAATCTGGAAGGGGTCGTTCTTCAAAATCTTCTTGCGCAAGTAGATGGGCAAGAATGAGTTAACGTCGTCACGAGAGTAACCGAAGGTCATCTGTGTCAAGTCGTTTGTACCGAATGAGAAGAACTGAGCCTGCTGTGCAATCTGGTCTGCTGTGAGAGCTGCACGAGGAATCTCAATCATGGTACCTATTGTATATTCTACGCTGTCGCCCTCGGCTGCAAACAAAGCGTTAGCTGCCTCAACGATTGCATTCTTCTGCTCCTCGAACTCGTTGATGATACCTACAAGGGGAACCATAATCTCGGGATAGATAACCTTGCCCTCTTTCTTCAACTCGAGAGCGGCACCCAAGATAGCTGTTGTCTGCATCTTTGTAATCTCGGGATATGTGTTACCCAAGCGGCAACCGCGGTGACCAAGCATGGGGTTGAACTCCTCCAAAGATTTTACGCGACGCTGAACAGCCTCCACTGTTTTGCCCATAGCCTCGGCAAGCATCTGCTGACCTTTTGCATCGTGGGGAACAAACTCGTGGAGAGGGGGATCCAAGAGACGTACAGTAACGTGCAAGCCCTCCATAGCCTTGAAGATACCAACGAAGTCTGCTTTCTGGAAGGGAAGCAACTTGGCAAGAGCAACCTCGCGCTCTTTTGTTGTCTCGGC
>CAYRFX010000110.1:0-4833 GCA_964423665.1 uncultured Bacteroidaceae bacterium
CATTTGCAAATTTATAAAATTATGAATCAGTTGCCAACTGCTGATTCGCATAAATGATAAAAAAATGATTAGCGTGGCTCTTTATGAGTATTATGATGGCGATAAAATGCTTCTCAGCACCTTGTTGTAATATTGTTTCTTTCGGCAAAAAAATAGCCGAACCTTAGTGTTGTTCGGCTATTAGTTATCAATCGGGAATCGATTGTTATTTGTTTTTAATACTCTTCCTCGTCGAAGAAGAAATCTTCTTTACTGGGGTAATCGGGCCAAATGTCTTCGATGCTCTCATAAACATCGCCTTCGTCCTCAATCTCCTGCAAATTCTCTATAACCTCCAAGGGTGCACCCGAGCGAACAGCATAGTCGATAAGCTCGTCCTTGGTTGCGGGCCATGGTGCGTCCTCCAATTTTGATGCTAATTCTAATGTCCAATACATATTATAAGATAGTATAAAATGGTTTTTTAATATAATGTGTGCAAAAGTAGTTTAATTTTGTTTACATACAAGGCTTTTCCCACTTTTTTTCCTCGCCCTCGGCAAGTTGTCGCTGGAGCAGAAAAAAGTAGTCCGATAGGCGGTTTATATATACAGCCATGCAGGGGGGTATGGGGAGTTCTCGTTGCAGGGTGGTCAGGCGGCGTTCGGCGCGGCGGCACACTGTGCGGCACAGGTTGGCGCGGGCTGCTCCTTCGTTGTGCGTGGGCAGTATGAATTTGTGCATAGGTGGCAGGTAGGCTTCCATTCTGTCTATCTCTTGCTCTAATGCGGTTATCTCCTCTTTTCCTATTTGTGATTTGCACTCTTTTTCGTCGGCGAGGGCACAGCCTATGGTGAGCAGGTTGTTTTCTATGCGTTCCATGGTGGTGTGCAACTCTGCGGGCAGGCTGGCTGATAGCAACCCTATGCAGGCATTCAGTTCATCTATTGTGCCGTATGCCTCCACACGCGGGTGGTCCTTGGGCACTCTTGTTCCATGGGTGAGGGAGGTTTCTCCTTTGTCGCCACAGCCTGTGTATATTGTTGCTTTCTTCATTTTTATTACATTTTCAGTGTGTAGTGCTGTTTCTGTTTCTCGTTGTCGAAAAAGAGAATTCCAAAGCTGTACAGGTCGTATGTAACTATTGTCTTTGGGCTTTTTACCGCTTCTTCCCATTGCTTCAGCCGCTCGGGGTTCTTGTGTATGCGGTCTATAATTATTGCCGTCTTATTATTGGTGTGTTGCAGTGTGGCTTGCAATGTGCTTGCAATATTACTGTCGCTGCCAATAAATAATAGTTGCACAGGGGTGTCTCCTTTGATATATTCTCTCAGAAGCTCGCTTTTGTTGCCTTGTTTGCAGTTGCAACCTCTTTTTTCGAGGTATCGGTTGGCTGCGGGTGCCACTCTTTTTTCGTCTGTTATAAAGAGCAACTCAGCACTGCTTGCCGCAGCGGCAAGGGCGCAAAGCGGTGCCACTGCCTCGGTGCCTATTGCAATAATGCTTTTAGGGCGCATATAGTTCGCTATCCTGAACAGCCGGCGACAAGTCCTCTTGCTGTGAGTGCGGCAGTTTTCTGCAATTTCATCTATCTCCTTGTATGCGTAGTAGGGGAGTTTCTCCTTCAGCACTTGGGTTACAAAGAAAAAGGCAGTGGGGGATTGTACTCCAAACCCCCTGTTGTGCCTTAATCTGTTTATCCAATCGCTGAGTTTAATCATTTCCTTTATAGTGCAAAAGCCTCTTTTACTTTCTCCACATAGTCGAGTTTCTCCCATGTGAAGAGTTCTACTGTGATGGTCTTGCTCTCGAGGTAGCGCGATTCAAATGTCTTTGTTACGGTTTGCGGTGTGCGTCCAACATGCCCGTATGCGGCTGTCTCGCTGTATATGGGGTTACGCAGTTTCAAACGCTCCTCAATGGCTTTGGGGCGCAGGTCGAACAACTGCTGCACCTTTTGTGCAATCTCACCGTCGCTCATATTCACCTTTGCTGTGCCGTATGTGTTTACAAACACGCTCACGGGCTGTGCAATGCCAATGGCGTATGATAGCTGAATGAGAGCTTCGTCGGCAACACCTGCTGCAACAAGGTTCTTTGCAATGTGGCGTGCTGCGTATGCTGCGCTACGGTCCACTTTGCTGGGGTCTTTTCCGCTGAATGCACCACCGCCATGCGCACCTTTGCCACCGTATGTATCTACAATGATTTTGCGACCGGTGAGTCCTGTGTCGCCGTGGGGACCGCCGATAACGAACTTGCCTGTGGGGTTCACATGGTATTTGATGTTGTCGTTAAAGAGCGCAAGTACCTTCTCCGAAGAGATTTTTGCTTTTACACGAGGAATAAGAATGTTTACAACGTCTTCGTGTATCTTTGCCACCTGTGCCTCGTCAGCTGCTTTCTGTGCCTCGCAGCTGTTGTCGGCAGGCGATATAAAATCGTCGTGCTGTGTAGATACGACGATGGTGTCTATGCGCACGGGTTTGTTCTCGTCATTGTATTCGATGGTTACCTGGCTCTTTGAATCGGGGCGCAGGTATGTCATCTCCTTGCCCTCGCGGCGTATGTCGGCAAGCTCGCGCAGTATGAGATGTGAAAGGTCGAGCGACACGGGCATGTAGCTCTCGGTTTCGTTTGTGGCATATCCGAACATCATACCTTGGTCGCCTGCACCCTGGTCCATGGGAACCTCGCGCTCTACACCGCGGTTGATATCGGCACTCTGCTCGTGAATAGCCGAGAAAATGCCACAGGAGTTGCCATCGAACATATATTCGCTCTTGGTGTAACCTATGCGGTTGATTACGCGGCGTGCAATATCCTGTAAATCAACGTATGCCGATGATTTTACTTCGCCGGCAATCACTACCTGTCCGGTGGTTACAAGTGTTTCGCAAGCTACCTTTGATTGCGGGTCAAAGGCAATGAGTTCATCGAGGACGGCGTCGGAAATTTGGTCGGCGACTTTGTCGGGGTGTCCCTCAGAAACTGATTCGGAGGTGAATAAATATCCCATAATAATAGTTTTATGCCCTATGAGGGCGGTTAATAATTCTTTGTCTTATAACCGTGGAAATGGGAGTTGCATTGCGGCAGAGTGCCTTACAGCCTCAGAGTGAGGTATTTTAGCATTTTTTACCGTGGTTGCAAGCAGCCAAATCTTTCCACATGAGCCTATGCTCTTAATTATTTCGGTACAAAGGTATATACTTTTTGTGTATTACTCTTGCTTTTTGCCCGATTTTTTTGTTATAGCGTGTTAAAAAAGCCTTTATTCTTTTGCTTCGTCGAGCAACTGTTCAATGGTGTGCCCGGTGAGCGGGTGTATATGTGACGGGGCAATCTCGTTCATCGGTTCAAGTACAAAAAGGCGATGATGCAGCAGCGGGTGGGGCACGGTGAGCCTTTCGTCGTTTATAATGTCGTCGCCATAGAAGAGAATGTCGATGTCTATGATGCGGTCACAGTATTCTCCGTTGAGGCTCTTTTTTGTGCGTCCCAGCTTGCGCTCTATCTCCTCAGTGGTGTCGAGCAGTGTGAGCGGCGGAATGTCGGTGTCGAATGCCACCACACAGTTGAGGAAGTTGTTTTCCGATGCGAACCCCCAAGGCTCGCTCTCCATAAATGAAGACCGGGCAGTGGGCGAGCCAAGAGCGAGCGATAGGTGTTCTATCGCTCGCGTCAGGTTCTCTTCTTTGTTGCCGGAATTTGTACCCAGCCCCAAATATACTCTTTTTTTGCTGTTCATCAGTCGATTATGAGCATAGCATCGCCGTAGAGTCCGAATCGGTAACCCTCCTTGAGCGCAACCTCGTATGCATTCTTCACATTGTCGTATCCACCGAATGCCGATGTGAGCATGAGCATTGTGGAGTAGGGTGCGTAGAAGTTTGCAATCATGCAGTTGGCTACCTGGAAGTCATACTCGGGGAAGATGAATTTGCTTGTCCAGCCATCATACTCCTTGAGCATTCCGCCGGTGAGGGTGGCAGTTTCCAGTACTCTCTGCACCGATGTTCCCACAGCGCATATTCTGCGTCCCTCTGCTTTTGCTTTGTTGATAATGTTCACAGCCTCTGTGTCCACGTTTATGAGGTCGCTGTCCATTTTGTGCTTTGTGAGGTCCTCCACATCAATCTCGCGGAAGCAGCCGAGCCCGGTGTGCATGGTAACGTATGCGGTGTCTATGCCCTTTATCTCCATTCTCTTCATTAATTCGCGCGTAAAGTGCAGGCCTGCAAAAGATGCGGTTACAGAGCCCTCTTTCTTTGCAAAATATGTTTGGAAATTTTGCAAGTCCTCGGGCTCCTCTTTACGCAAGCGTTTGAAATCCTCGGGGAGCGGAGCAACGCCAAGCGAGTGGAGTGCTTTTTTGAACTCATCGTGCGGACCGTCGTAGAGGAAACGTAATGTACGTCCGCGCGAGGTGGTGTTGTCGATGACCTCGGCAACCATTGAGTTGTCCTCGCCAAAATACAATTTGTTTCCTATGCGGATTTTGCGTGCTGGATCTACAAGAACGTCCCACAAGCGGAACTCCTCGTTAAGCTCGCGCAACAGAAACACCTCAATCTGGGCATTGGTCTTTTCTTTGTTGCCATAGAGACGGGCGGGGAACACCTTGCTGTCGTTCAGCACAAAAACGTCCTTTTCATCGAAATAATGGATAATCTCCTTGAAGATGCGATGCTCGATTTCGCCAGTCTTCTTGTGCAGGACCATGAGGCGCGACTCGTCGCGGCAGGGCATGGGGTAGAGGGCAATGCGCTCCTCGGGTAGTTTGTACTTAAACTGCGACAGCTTCATATGCTGCGAGCTGATGTAAAAATTTTCGTCAATCATACTCATAGT
>CAYRFX010000111.1:0-4778 GCA_964423665.1 uncultured Bacteroidaceae bacterium
AATACAAAAAGCAAGCGCGACAATTATGTCACACTTGCTTGTCGGGGCGACAGGATTCGAACCTGCGACCACCTGGTCCCAAACCAGGTGCGCTACCGGACTGCGCTACGCCCCGTAAACCAAAAGACTATTATTACTTTATAATATCCAACTGCTTGAAGATGGGAACCATAACCTCCAAAGCACGATCAATCTGCTCCTTTGTATGTGTAGCCATCAACGAGAAACGGATAAGTGTATCCTGTGGAGAGCATGCAGGCGGTACCACCGGATTCACAAACACACCTGCTTCCCACAACATCTTTGTAACCATGAATGTCTTATCGGTATCACGGATATACAAAGGGATAATGGGGGTTGATGTGTTACCAATTTCAAAACCGAGTTCACGGAAATTCTTCAAAGTATAATTTGTAATATTCCAAAGATTTTCCATACGCTCGGGCTCCTCTTGTATAATATGCAACGCCTCTAAAGCCGCAGCAGTTGCCGCAGGAGTATTACTTGCGCTGAATATATATGAACGAGAGTTATGACGTATATAGTTTATCACCTCTTTATCGGCCGCAATAAAGCCACCGATTGTTGCAAGCGACTTGCTGAATGTACCCATTATCAAATCGACATCATCGGTAACACCAAAATGGTTACAAGTACCGCGACCTTGGTTTCCAAGAACACCCAAACCATGAGCCTCATCAACCATGATGCTTGCGTTATATTTGTTCTTCAAACGAACAATCTCGGGAAGGTTGGCTATATCGCCCTCCATGCTGAATACGCCATCAACAACAATAAGTTTTATTGTATCGGGGTCACAAGCTTGCAGCTCCTTCTCCAAATTCTCCATATTATTGTGGCGGAACTTGCGCACAGTGGAGAAAGACAAACGGCGACCATCAACAATGGAAGCGTGGTCGAGTTCATCACATATTATTGTATCGCGACGACCGGTTATGCAAGATAGCACACCCAAATTCACTTGAAAGCCGGTAGAATAGACGAGTGCCTCGTCCTTGCCCACAAACTGTGCAAGTTCATTTTCGAGTTGCAGATGAAGATCTACGGTACCATTAAGAAAACGTGAACCGGCACAACCCGTACCATACTTGCGTGTGGCAGCAATAGCCGCTTCTTTTATACGAGGGTGATTTGTGAGTCCCATGTATGAGTTTGAACCAAACATCAACACTTTCTTTCCACTCATCATTACCTCTGTATCCTGCTCGCTCTCTATGCAACGAAAGTAAGGATACACTCCCATAGCCATGAAACGCTGTGGAAGGTCGTATTTTGCATATTTCTCTTTAAGTAAACCCATCTTCGTTAAAATTGCTCCGTTGCAACGGGGCGCAAACAACATTATCCTTTTTTCAAGGCGCAAAGGTAAGCATTTTTTTTCAAATGCCTAACATTTTGCCAAACTTATTCTAAAAAAACAATACTAAACAAGCCATACACCGGCAGAGAGAGACTTTACCGGCAAATTACTCTGTTTTTTTCTTCTTGGTTTTCACCTTCTCGCCATCGGGAGTGTAACTGTAACCATAATATGAATAACCTGCAGAATAACTATGAACATAGCCATAGGTGCGCTTGCGTTTCTCCACATCATCACCATTGATAACAATTGACACATTCTCAAGCTTGCCTTCCTTAACAATACCGTTCAGGAACTCAAAAGCAGCCTTCTCGGTATAATTGATGCGCGACACATAAACAACAGCGTCTGCCACGCGGCTGAGGATTATAGAATCGGACACAAGACCTACCGGCGCAGTATCCATTATCACATAGTCGAATTTCTTGCTCAAATAGTTAAGAGCAATATCCAGATTCGACTTTGATAACAACTCTGCGGGGTTGGGAGGTACTATACCGGCAGGCAAGAGATAGAGATTATGCACCTCTGTTGATGGAATTATAAAATTGTCGAGCATTGCCACATCGTTCTCATCGGCACACAGATAGCTTGTTATACCCTCTGCCTTGGGATCAATATTAAACACCTCGGCAAGACGGGGACGACGAATATCCACACCCATCATAAGCACCTTTTTACCAAGCATCGCTGCGCTCACGGCAAAGTTGGACGAAACAAAGGTTTTACCCTCTCCACTGACGGTAGATGTAAACATTATCACATTACCGGAGGTCTTCTTCATCACAAACTGCAAGTTTGTTCGCAGTGTACGGAACGCCTCTGCCATAATATCATTGTGGTTGGCGCGCACAACGATTGAAGAACCACGCCCCGACAGACCGTGCTTCACAGGAACAGTCGCAATCAATGGCAGACCGGTGAGGTTTGAAACCTCGTCGGGAGTTGCAATCTTGGTGCGAATAAGTTCCTTGATGTACACATATAACGAGGGAATAAGAACACCCATAAACAACGCTACCATCAGAATAAGATTCTTGCGGGGAGCGATGGGGAATGCCGAACACATTGCGGGGTCTATGCAACGAAGATTGTTTGCTGTTACTGCAAGCGTGAGAGCATTCTCCTCATATTTCTGCAACAGCATCACATATAGCTGCGATTTGATATCAGTTTCACGAATAATACTCTTCAACGAACGCTCCATCTCGGGAGATTTCTTCAAACGAGATGTATATTCACTTGCAAGAGACTTAAGAGCATCGTGTTGCAACGCAAGAGACTCGTTAAACGCCTTCAAAGCCTCACGAATATCATTCTGCAACCCACGCACAACCTCGGTCTGCAATTTGAGAGCAGGGTTCTCGGCTGTTGCTGTGAGCAAAAGCTGATTGCGCACGGCAACCTCATTGTTATACTTCACTATAAGACTGGAAAGTGATGGATCATTGGTCAGTCCCATGGTCGATGGGATTGACTGCAAGTCGTTTTTGGGATTGTTCACAAAGCCGTTCAGGAATTGCGAATTCTTCATAACAATCTCCATCTCCTCCATCTTCTTTACATACTCATCTTTGTTACGCAGAGTTTGAGGGGCATCTATCTCGGGATTCAGCAACTGGTTAGACTGTTTGTAGCTTGCCAAATTGCCCTCCTTTTCGGTGAGGTCTCCTTTAATCTCTTCGATGCGGCTTGCAAGAAAGTCCTTTGTAGCCTCGGCAACCTGTCTTTTGTCATCGTTGGTTACCTTATTATAACTATCAATGAGAGCATCTATAAAATCTATTCCATTACCGGGAACTGAAGTATTGGCAGCAACAACAGCAACAGAAGCAGTCTTTGAAACAGGCGCAATACCCAGCGACGCCTTATATGAACCGGCTGTGGGAATAAGCGGAGATATCACAATCCTTACGTCGGACGCATTTGCCTCACTGTTTTTAGCAAGCAAGATATCACCCTTTTCGGTCTGCAACAGATAGGGGAATGCGTTAATTTCCTCCTCTGCCGACTCAACATCAAGCCCCTCCGAGACACAATCATACTTGTAAGAGACTGTATATAAGGAGTCGTTATTCATATTCAACTCAATAACCAGCGACGCCTTCAGTTTCTCCAAATCGGCTTGCTGTATTGTTGCATTTACAGGACTCGATAATTTATATATAGGTCTGTAACCTATCATTTTGGGGGTATAGTATGAAATATATAACCCAGACTGCAACACAGCACCGCTGATAACCGACATAGAGTTAATAACCTCTATCTCATTCTCCACATTTGAGTTACCACCGTTATATCCAAAATCGGCAAGCATATCCATCTGCGATGCAAATGAACCTTTTTCTTCGTCTTGCAACAGAATTTTAGCTGTAACTTGATATACTTTTGCTGAGTTATAAATGTAGAATACCGCAAAAACAAGACACAAGACCACTGACACTGCAAACAATTTCCAATTCAGCAGGAAGTGATGCAAGAGGAGAGCTATATTAAATTCACTACCGTTATCCTCTTGATTTGTATTATTACGTTCAATATCCATACTCATATCAATTATATTAAAGTTATTAATGGAGAATGTTATACAATAATGAAGTCAAAGAAACCAAAATAGATGTTGCCGAGAACCAGAGTGAGGTGGTACTGCCCACATCTGAGCCTTTTGCTTTAGCTTTGTTGGGAGTTACATACACCACATCGTTCTGTTGCAAATGATAACAAGGAGATGTAACAACCGAAGCATCTGTCAGGTCGAGTTCATAGACATTGGTTTTTCCATTAACGTCCTCGCGAATCACCTTCACATTCTCACGCATACCATAAATGGTCATATCCTTTGCAAGAGCAAGAGCCTGAAATATATTCACCTTATCATTAGATATTGCATATGTTCCGGGGCTTGCCACTTCGCCGAGAACAGAAATCTTGAAGTCGGCAAAACGCACCGTTACCATAGGAGTTTCGATAAATGCGCCCTTGATTTTCTCTTTAATGAGATTTTCAAGTTCTTTTTTGGTGAGCCCGGCAACATGCAACGTTCCAACAACGGGAAACTCGATATTTCCTTCATTATCGACAAGATAATTTTGATAAGTAGGCTGTGCGGTTAAAGATTGTCTCATTTCATACGAACTGGAAACAATCAAATTAAACGGAAGGGCAGCCTCGGGCTTTGAAGGCGAGGTAACAATTATAGAAAGGAAGTCGCGAGGTAATATTCTTGCCTCATGAACAGACTCAACCTGCTTGATAAAAGTGAGACTATCACTATTCTGAATATAAGGGACCTGCTTGTATGAAGTACAAGATGTTGCAAAAAGCAAAGCCACTACCGCTACTATCCCAGAAAATCTTAACCCGTTTAGTTTCATATATTACTTTTTTTAGTTTCAAC
>CAYRFX010000112.1:0-4544 GCA_964423665.1 uncultured Bacteroidaceae bacterium
AGGTTGGCGTCTTTTGGGAGTTTTTCCTCAAAGCAGGCCCAAACGTGGTCATCATTCACAACTAATTTGATAACCTTCATTGAGTTGTTGATGGCATTGATGGTTACAAGCACATCTGCCATATTCTCGCTATCCACCTCAAAGATATATGGAGCATAGAGGTTGAAATAATCCTCATCATCATTATCCTCCAAATGGATATAGTTGGTCATCTGGTATTTGAATGCAATACCGAAATCCTCACGCTGCGGCAGAAAACCCTGTTTCTGCAACTCTTCCATTACTTTGTCAATCATTTTCATATTTATTTGTGTGTTAAAATTATTCCATTAAAAAACCAATTCTGCGACGCTCTTGTCTGGGTATCTGCTGTTCAAACTTCTGGCGCATACGCTCATAGTCTGCTGCATCATTTTGTGTTACCGAACGGCGAGCTTTGTGTATCTCTGCAAGTACCAACTCTTGCGAGATGGGTACATCTGCCATCGCTGCCTCCAGAGCGCTTGCGTTTACCATAAAACTGATGTCGCTTGCTACATATCCGTCGCTCTGCTCGGCAAGTTCATCAAGGTTGATGCTTTCATCGCAAAAACGGTCGGCAAGATGAATCTTGAAGAGTTCCTTGCGAGCCTCTGCGTCCGGTATAGGGATATAAACCATTCTATCCATGCGACCGGTACGCAAGATTGCCGGGTCTATCTTCTCGGGGCGATTCGATGTGCCAATGACAAATATGCCACGCTCCGAGCAGTTGTTGAGCTGGCTCAAGAACTCATTTACTTCGCCCGATGCACTCTCGTTATGGCTTGTTGAGCGGTCGGGAACCATTCCATCTAACTCGTCAAAGCAAATGACTGTTGGAGCCTTCTTGGCTGCTTCATCGAACAATTCGGCAATCTTGCCTTGCGTGCCGTGAATGTATATGCTCCCAAGGTCGGACGCCTTAACCATCATAAAGTTCAGATGAGATTCCTCTGCAAACTTTTCTGCAATGAATGTCTTGCCACAGCCCGGAGGTCCATAAAAAAGCGCACCATTGGGTGTTCTTAGACGATACTTCACCGCCTTATCCTTATTCTGCATCACAAACATCACATCCTTGTACAGCATGCTCTTTACACTGTCCATTCCTGCCACATCGGCAAAACCACCGCCCGTGCGGGGTTTTATCTCCTCGGCATCGATATGCTCCTCAACAGCGGGTTTACCACAGATGTCCCCATCATGTTCATCATGTGTGTAGCTCTCTTTGACAGGTTCTGTAACAATACCTCTCACAAGGTCCTTTATCACATCATTTACGCAGCGATAACGGTTGTCATAGTCAAGGGCAATCATCTTGCCCAGAATCTTCTTCTGCTCATCGGTGATGTGCATATCGTCAAAAATCTCGTCGCTAACAGAACGGATATTTTTCAAACGATTCTTGTCCACATCCGGTCCGAGAACGTCAGATGCTATGCCCCAGGGCTCAAAGCCTTCTAACATTGTATGTAGCAAAGCACCAACAGAGAAAATGTCCGATTGCTCATCGTAGATCCCCTTGAAAGTCTCGGGGGCACGATACCAATTATTCAGATCCTTAGTACAAAATGTAGCCTTGCCATTGCATCTATGAGACAAATGCCCCATGCCTATGATATATACCTGCTGATTTTCCTCGTCCTTCTTTATAATAATATTACGGGTAGTAATATCATTATGAATGACAGACGGTTCTTGTGAATGCAGATGTTTTAATGCCATAAGCACCTGAAGTACAATAGGCTTTGCCTCTTCCCATGAATATAGTTTCCCCTCGTCAATAAGCTCGGATAGTCGCTTGCCATTCACAAAGTCGCGAACGATATAGCGATATGATGAACCATTATGTTCGATAGAGCCACTGGCAACCATAGGCAAGAACCCCAGGCTCTGTGGCAACGCTACGCTCTCTTCACACTCCACAGCGTGAGTGTCAGCATCTGCAACGTATAATTTCATCAACGCTTTTTTGCCCTCCTTGCCACTCACAAAATAGCTCTCACCGTTATTGCCTGCCGTAGGTTTCACAAACTCCTCGACACGGAAATCGCCAATAGTCTGTCCAATCTTCAATATTGCATTCATGTTCATAAAAATTTTCGCCCGAATTACTAACTCTTTTCTCATATAGAGTAGTAACCGGGCAATATTCTATCAAAGAATCAAATTTATTATTTGAAAGAACGCTCAAGCGCAAAAATAAATTTCATTAATACCAGGTAAAATATAGAAAGAGCGAATAGCGTCTATATTTTATTGGAAGAATAGTAAGGTGCGAGTAATCATCGAGGCGTAGTCCCTTTGGCTAAAGCACAAACTATTAAACCACCAAGCAACAGTTGAAGTGACTGTGGCAAGGTGGTTATTTTTTTATTCGTGCAAAAGGGAAATTAGGAGTGGAAGAGGTCGTCCATTGTAATGCAATTCTGTACTGTTTGGGCGTATGAATTATCAGTCAAGCCATACGTTGTAATCATTGTCAGGTGGATTGCTTTTTTACTTCCGGTACCCATGCGGAAGGCCTCGATTTTCTGTCTTAATGCACTTTCGTACTCTTTGTTTATAGTGTATTCAGCCTTGGAATATTTAATCTCGCATATATTCACAATCTGGTCATTTCGGTCTATGAGCAGGTCTATTTGAGCACCGGGGATACCTTTCTCTTCATTTGTCTTTTGTCTCCAAGAATAGGTATTGGTAAGTACACCTGAAATTCCAAGAGCATTCTTGATGGGTTGGATATGTTGCAAACATACACGTTCATAGGCGAGCCCCGACCAAGTATGATACATTGGAGAGTTTTGTGAGATAGACCAGAAATGCTCATCATTCTGCTTGTTCATTGCGATAAACTGAAAATAGAACAATGTGTAGTTGTCTATAAGTTGGAATACACTCTCTTTTACAGCCTTGCCCATACAATTATACTTTCTGATGAATCCGCACCATTCAAGTTCATTCAACATTCTGGTAAGAGTGCCATTGTCTATAAGTTTTGCGGCACCTATAATCTCGTTTCTGGTCATTCCTGCTTTTTTTTCGCCGAGTGCAGTAACAATTTTGATGTATCCTTCGGGATTCTTGAACAGCGACGCATACAGCATATCAAACTCATCGCGCAGTTCGCCCTCCTCTTTGAAAAACAGGTTATCAATGTTCTGTGCAATGCTCTGTCCTTTTTTAATGTAGTTCCAGTAATAGGGAATGCCACCTATTACCATATACGCTTCAACTATCTGTGCCCTGTTCAAGGCGAGATTTTTGCTATTGGCAAACTCCTCACACTCCTTTAATGTGAATGGACTGAGTTTTATCCTTTTCGTCAGCCTGTTATGCAAGCCACCGTGGTTATTTATGATTTTTTCTACAATCCACGATGTGGCAGAGCCACATACAATGAGAATAATGTCTTTTCTTGCAGTAGCCCAGCCGTTCCAGAAGTATTCGAGAGCAGACAGGAAATCGGATTTTGGAGTGTCGAGCCAGGGTAACTCATCTATGAACACCAGTTTCTTATCGTCGGTAGAGGTGTTAAGGAAACGTTTCAATTCCGAGAACGCCTCCAACCAGTTAGAGAGTTTAGGCACATTTGTTGCTCCTTGTTCCATCAATGAATCTCTGAAACTAGTAAGTTGTTTCTTGGAAGTGGAGTTTGCCATTCCTGTATGTTGGAATGTAAATTTATAGTTAAAAGTCTCGCGGATAAGATATGTTTTACCCACCCTACGTCGGCCATAAACTGCAACAAATTCCGAGGCGTCGCTATTTATTACGCTCAAGAGTTCTTTCTTCTCGTTTTCTCTTCCTATCAACATATTTTTTGCTTTTGATTGATGCAAAAATAGTCAAAAGCATCAAGATAGCAAGCGGAATCCCTCTTTTTTTTACACATTCCGCTTGCTATCCCACATTTCTTCTCTTCCTTTTTTAATCCTCTGTGACTTCTAAACAAATAATCAAATGGAAACAAACAAAATCAGCCATACTTTACCTTTATGCTCGGTACCACTTTTTCCTGTGCCTTGTTTTGTGAACTTATGTCTGTTTTCTGTTTCGCAAAGTTGCATAATAGGGCAGTGTAACATTTTTTTTCTTTCCACTCTTCTTCTCGTTGGCAGATAAAAAATAATCTCCCATAACTTTTTAGGTTACAGGAGATTATAATATGTAATTACTTAAAATTACACTGCCTTCGGCTTCGCCTTGGCAAGTAATGGATGCGCTCGTTGCGTGTGAAAATTAATTTTCACTCACTCGCTTTCGCATTACTTGCTCAATGCAGCAGAAATATCAACGGCGATAGCTACAGTAGCACCTACCATAGGGTTGTTACCGATGCCGAGGAAGCCCATCATCTCAACGTGTGCGGGAACCGATGAAGAACCTGCGAACTGAGCGTCTGAGTGCATACGGCCCATGGTGTCGGTCATGCCATAGGAAGCGGGACCTGCAGCCATGTTGTCGGGGTGCAATGTGCGGCCTGTACCACCACCAGAAGCTACTGAGAAGTAGTTCTTGCC
>CAYRFX010000113.1:0-4512 GCA_964423665.1 uncultured Bacteroidaceae bacterium
CGCACTTATTCTCATTTATTTCGGCATATATACCCCACTCTGTAACACCGCTTATAACAGCATCGAACTCCTCGCCAATATGCTCGCTCATAAACTCCACCTGCTTGTATTTGATGCTCGCACGCTCGGCATTGGCAGCCACCTGCTCCTGTGCCGAACAGTGGTCGCAGAAATCCTCATACTTTGGCAGGCTCACAGAGCGGGAGCCCTGCAACAGATAGCGTGTAAGCAGGCGATGGACAAGAAGGTCGGGGTAGCGGCGTATGGGCGATGTAAAATGTGTGTAATAGCGGAAAGCAAGACCATAGTGCCCAATGTTCTCGGTAGAATAGCGCGCCTTCTGCATTGTGCGCACAGATATCTGCTCAATCACATTCTGCTCCTTGGTGCCATGGACCTCCTTAAGCAGGTTGTTCATGGCAGCCGCCGATGTAGTGCGCCCCGAACCGCTGCGCATCTTATAGCCCAGCTTGCTCACGAATTTTGAGAGCATTGCCAGCTTTTCAGGGTCGGGCTGGTCGTGTATGCGATAAACAAAAGTCTTTGGAGTGTTTCCCGGAGCACGGCGACCAATCTTTTCTGCCACGGTGCGGTTGGCAAGGAGCATAAACTCCTCTATCAACTGGTGCGATTCATTGCTCTCGCTGAAATATACCGACAAGGGCTTGCCCTTTTCATCGAGGCGAAAGTGCACCTCAGCCTGCTGGAAATCTATCGCACCCGCTGCAAAACGCTTTGTGCGCATAATCTGTGCAAGCGAGCTTAGCAAGGAGAGCTCTTTGTAATATTCACCCTCGCCCTTGGTGAGAATATCCTGCACCTCGTCGTAGCAGAAACGGCGGTCGCTGTTAATTACCGTGCGGCATATACGGAAGCTCTTTACCTCGGCTTTGTCGTTCATTGTAAAGATTACCGAATATGCGAGTTTATCTTCATTGGGGCGCAACGAACAGAGAAAATTGCAAAGCCTCTCGGGCAGCATGGGTATTGTTCTATCTACAAGATATATAGATGTGGCACGCTTGAAAGCCTCTTTATCTATGGAACCACCCTCGGTAACGTAGAACGACACATCGGCAATGTGCACACCGACCTCCCACAAGCCATCAGACATGGCGCGCACCGATAGGGCATCGTCAAAATCCTTTGCATCATCGGGGTCAATGGTAAATGTCGTAACCTTGCGAAAATCCTCGCGGGCGGCAATCTCCTCGGGCGTTATACCCACCGCAAGCCTCTCGGCTGCCTGCTCCACTGCCGCAGGATAGGCATATGGCAAACCAAACTCAGCAAGAATGGCATTCATCTCGGTATCGTTCTCGCCTGCCTTGCCAAGAATATCCACCACCTTGCCCACAGGGTTCTTGCTCTCGGCGGGCCATTCAAGCAGCTTGACAACAGCTTTATCACCATTCTTCCCGCCTTTCAAAAGGTCTTTAGGTATAAAAATGTCGCAAGGCATGAGGCGGCTCTCTGTGAGCAAAAAGGCGTAATGTTTCTCCACATGAAGCTCGCCCACAAAAGTATCGTGCGCACGTTTCAATACCTCGACAACCTCACCTTCACGACCACGCCCGCGGCGCTTTGCAAAGAGTGCCAACCGCACATAATCATCGGTGAGCGCGTGCCCCGAATTACGTTCCGACACTATCACAGGCTCGCTGTCATCATCGGGGTAGAAGAGATTGTAACCGTTATTGTTGCGCTGGAACGTACCCAGCATGGAAGAGCTGCTGTTGGCAAGCTGATAACGGCGAAAGGCAGGCTCCACGAGGTAACCGTCGAACACAAGATCATCGAGAATGCTCACACACAGGGTACGCGCCGACGATGATGTGAGGGCAAGCTCCTTAAAAATCTCCTTTGTACTAATCTGCTCCCCATCGTGCCTGTTAAAGAACTCCACAAGCATATCCACAAGCACACGCTTATTCATGCGCCCCTTTGATTTTCCACCTTTCTTTGCCATAATTATCCTTAATTTAATGATAAATAACACCTGCACAAAGCGTAAAAGCACATTACCCATCATGCAATGTGCTAAATTACTAATAAAAAAACATTATACAAGCGACGAAGGGAAAAAGCTGTGGGAATGGAATCTTAAACTATGTGAAATTACGACGGACAATATCGGAAACCACCTTGCTACGTTTATGCGAATCTGCCTCATACACAATCCCCACACAATTTGCATTCATTATTGCAGGACTATGCTTGGACAATTTCCCCACCGACAGTGCCGAAAGATTCTTGGTGGCACCGCAATAGATGGGCTCAAAAACAAAACGCAAACGCAAGAAATCAAATGCCCGGCGGGCAAACAAGAACACAGCCCCCTCATCGGGGAATGCATCTTCCACGCCATTAATCTTATCGAACAAAAAGAGAGTGAAATTATATCTGTACCCCGATGCTCCAAAGACCGAGAGAAGAGATTTTAACTTTTTTATCATAGCAGTTCTGAGTTTCTGCAAAAGTAGCCCCGAGTAGCAGGCGCAAGGTTGCCATATTACCAAAAATCACTTTTTCGAGGCATAAAATAGAGTAAACGATAAAAAAGTTGTAAGTTTGCAAAAACAAACACGCGCAAGAGAGAGAGAATGAGCAAAAAAAAGATACTTGTAACAGGAGCCAGCGGTTTCATAGGCAGTTTCATCGCGGAACAAGGAATTGCAAACGGATATGAGGTGTGGGCTGGCATAAGAGCCGGCAGCAGCCGCAAATACCTGCAACACCCCGAAATAAGATTCATAGAGCTGAGCCTGAACAACGAAGTAAAGCTGCAAGAACAGATAGCCACATTCAAGAGCGAGAACGGCGCGTGGGACTATGTGGTACACGCCGCAGGCGTTACAAAATGTATCGATAAAAAGGACTTTTTACGCATAAACCACAAAGGAACAAAAAACCTTGTGGAAGCCCTTAAAAAAGCAGACATTGCACCGCAAAAGCTCATCTATCTAAGCTCGCTCAGCATCTTCGGTCCCGCAAGGGAAAATGAGCCGCATACCCCCATAAAAGAGAGCGACCAGGCAATACCCAACACCGCATACGGGCACAGCAAACTCATGGCAGAGGCATACATAAAACGCTGCGGAGTACCCTACATAATACTGCGCCCCACAGGCGTTTACGGCCCACGCGAGCGCGACTACTACCAAATGGCGGTGAGCATAAAAAAACACATAGATTTTGCCGTGGGATACAAGAGACAAACCATCACATTCATCTATGTGAAGGACCTTGTGAAAGCTATATACCTATCCATTGAGAAAGAGGTGAACAACCGTTGCTATTTTGCGAGCGAGCCACGCGGATACAGTAGCCGCAGTTTCAGCGACTACATACAGGAGAGCATGGGAATAAAAAGAGTGCTGCACATAACCGCTCCCTTGTTTGTACTCAAAGCAATATCATCAGTTAGCGAACTCATTGCACGCATCACAAAAAAACCGGCAACCCTTAACAGCGACAAATACAATATAATGAAACAGCGCAACTGGCTATGCGATACCGCCCCCATTGAAGAGGAGCTCGGTTTCAAGGCCGACTACGACCTGCGCACAGGAACAAAAGAGACAATACAATGGTACATACAAGAAAAATGGCTGTAAACTTTTTCAAAAGAGAAGAGGGAAAAACAAAATTCCTCGCAGTGGAGAGCCTCAACCTCATATACAACCTGCTCACCACATTGTTTATAATAATCTTCTTCAACCGCTTGCAAGACCCGCAAGAGATGCTTATGGGGCGTTTCTTCATCGCTGCAGGCACATTTGCGGCAATATACATATACACCCTGTACCCATCGCCGTTCACACGCTTCCTGCGCCTTGCATCGCAGATGGCACTGCTCGCCTATTGGTACCCCGACACCTTTGAATTCAACCGCATATTCCCCAATCTCGACCACCTATTTGCCACCACAGAGCTCACTCTCTTCGGCTGCCAGCCCGCCATACTCTTTGAACAAGTATGCAACCACCCGTTGTGGCGCGAAGCATTCAACATGGGCTACTGGGCATACTACCCCATGATTTTCAGTGTGGTAATATGGTATTTCTTCAAACAGGCGCGCGATGTGGAACGCTGTACATTCGTTGTAATGGCATCTTTCTTCATATACTACCTCATATATATATTTATCCCCGTTGCCGGACCACAATTCTATTTCCCCGTGATAGGAGATGCCGTTGCCGCCGCAGGCCCCTACCCCGCAATAGGTGACTATTTTAATTTGAACCCCGATATAACCCTGCCACAAGCCGACAAGAGCGGTTTCTTCACCTCGCTTGTGAATGCAGCGCAAGCATCGGGCGAGCGCCCCACGGCAGCCTTTCCCAGCTCACACATAGGAATGTCCACCATACTTTTGCTGCTTGCACACCGCAGCAGCAAGGGGCTCGCGCTCACGCTCCTCCCCTTCTACCTGCTGCTATGCTGCGCCACGGTATATATAAAGGCGCACTACCTCATCGACGGCATTGCAGGCGTGGCAAGCGGTGTTGC
>CAYRFX010000114.1:0-4393 GCA_964423665.1 uncultured Bacteroidaceae bacterium
ACGAAATGAATAAAAACACTCCCCGCCCTTTGGGCGGGCGACACATAAAAAAAAACGAGTTCGATATAAACTTTGCATATCGCGAACCTGTCTTTCTGCAAATATAGAATGACAAATATGATGAATGATTGTGTAAATCGTTATATCGAACTGATGTTAAAAAAATCAGCGTTTTTTGAACTTCCTCCCTGTGTTCATAGGAAAGAGAAAGTGATAATAATATTAATATGCAGATAAAGATTTTTACAATTCCTCTATTTGAGAATGATGAAATGGTGCAAGAGATTAATAATTTCTTAGCAACGCATCGAGTTGTGGATATGGAGCAAACATGTGCGGGTGAACGATATTGGACTTTTTGCATAAGGTATGTTCCAAGCGGTGGCGAGGGGAATAATAATCAGTGGAAAGGACAGGCTGCCACACAAAAGAAGGTGGACTATAAGACGGTGCTTTCCGAGGAGGAGTTTACGCGTTTTTCGGCATTGCGCGCAATAAGAAAAAAACTTGCCGAGGAAGACGGAATACCGGCTTTTGCTGTGTTTACCGATGCCGAATTGGCGAGTTTCAGCAAGTTGGAAGAACTGAGCGAAACCGCCCTGACAAAAGTAGATGGCGTGGGAAAACAGCGTGCAAAAAATTATGGCGAAAAATTGTTGAATATCTATCTTGAGCAGAAAAAAGATGAAACGATATAATAATCTTATACCACTGATTGCCGATATGGACAATCTTTATCTTGCCTATTGGAAAGCACGGCGGGGTAAAGAAGCAAAGGCTGAGGTTCAACGGTTTGCCGAATCCCTCAATCATAATCTCACAAGATTGCAGATGATGATTAAGAATGGAAAAAACGAAGCCTTTGAGTATAACCGTTTCACCATTTACGACCCTAAAGAACGGGAAATTTGTGCCGCGCCTTTTATGCAAAGGGTATTGCACCATGCATTAATGAACGTGTGCGGCAATTTACTGGACAAACGCCAACTGCATGACAGCTATGCATGCCGCAAGGGGAAAGGCACTTATGCGGCAATAGAGAGAGCTATGAACCTGCATCGAAAATATGAGTGGTGTGCAAAGATGGATATTAGAAAATATTTCGACAGCATAGATCATTTGATTCTCAAAAGGCAATTGGCATCTATATTTAAGGAGCGAGAACTGCTTATGTTGTTTTACGATATAATAGACAGCTATAACACCGTGCAAGGAAAGGGACTGCCTATCGGGAATCTCACAAGCCAATATTTTGCCAACCAATATCTTTGCCTGCTTGATCATTATGCCAAAGAGGTATTGAAAGTTGAGGGGCTTGTAAGATATATGGACGATATATTGATTTATGGCAACGACAAGGTTACACTTATGAAACAGGCAAAGGAGATTCGTGCTTATCTCGAAGAACGATTATCTCTTAAACTTAAAGTATTGGATTTGAGAAAAACCACGCAAACAACGCCATTTCTGGGCTATCGCTTAAAGCGGAGCATCTTGCTGCTTGGAGAGAGAAGCAAACGCAGATATGCAAAGAAAATTGTTGCATATACGTATAAATATGAGAGTGGCACATGGTCTGAAGATGATTATAGAAGGCATTTGTGTCCTATGATTGCATTTGCGTTGAAGGCGCAATGCTTGACATTCAGAAAATTGATTATGAAGAAAATAGAAAATAAGCGGAACTGTTCAGAAAGGGAGGTTCTAACCGCGTGAAACGTGGTGGCAGCTGGAACAACAATGCGAGGAACTGCCGTGTGTCGAATCGTAACAACAACAACCCCGACAACAGCAACAACAACCTCGGGCTGCGCCTGGTGCTCGTCCCATAGCTCAAGATGGTCTGCGGATACAGGCTTTATTATGAACAGAATAGTTTCGTGCTGTCATTTAATGGCAACGAACTGCATAAAAATATAGTTTGGGATAGTAGCCTTTTGTGTGGCGAAATACCGAACTATTATAAAAGAGAGAATAGAAAAAAGAAATAGTTTCGCCTCGTCAAGGGGGGATACAAATGAGAAAACCAAAAGTATTAAACATTTTATTATTAACCAATTAAATTAAAAGAAAAATGAAAAAGATTGTAATGATTTGTGCTATGGCAACTCTTGTATTGGCATCTTGCAGTTCTTCGAAAACCACAACTGCGGTGGGTTCAAGTGTAACATCGGCAAATGAGGAGCAGGAAATTGCTATGACAGAGTGTGAAAAATATGCCGAGGAGATGCCCGGCATGCGTTTTGCGGCAAGTGGCGACAGCTGGGATATGAACCGTTCGCGCCAGGCCGCCGAGGCTGCCGCACGCAATCAGCTGGCAAGTGCCATTGCTTCGAAATGCGAGAATGCTTATTTGAGCGGTGGTGCCGACTACACACAAACTGCAACAACAGAGCAGGCTACAAAGCGCATGACCGATGGCAACGATGTTACAAGTACTTTCTTTAAGTCGGCTTCGTCGTTGTTGGTAAAAGATGCACCTGTTGTTAAGAGCCAGCGTTTCAAATTGAAGAATGGTAATTATCGCACTTGGGTGTGTGTGGAGCTTCGTCAGGGATTGTATGACATGGCAACCGAGATGGCTAATAAGGTGGAGCAGCAAATTCCCGATGAGGAGCGCTTGAAGATGAAGTACGACCGCGACAAGTTTGTGAAGGAGATTCAGGAGGAGATGAAGAAGGGTTTTTAAGACCGTTACACAGGAAGTTTTGTATAAGACCACGGGAGCCCGATTTGTTGCAGAACATTTCGGGAGCCCGTGGTAAAAAGAATGACAAATATGGGTTGCAAATATCATTTGTGCATCATTATGTTGCTATGTTTTGCCGGTGGGGTCGCGGCTCAAAACGATGATTTTGATGCTTATAAGAAAAAAATGCATAGGGAATATAACAGCTTTGTGAAACAACAAAAGGAGGATTATGCAGCTTTCAGAGCAGAGATAAATGCCGATTATGCCGAATTTGTGCGTCGTGCATGGGAAGAGATGAAAAGCATGCAACCCGTTCCGCGTCCCAAGGACGAAAAACCGATTCCACCCGTTGTGATACCCAAAGAGGAGGAAGAAAAGCCCGTTATTCCACAGGAGAGGCCCATCGAGGAAATTATAGAGAGACCACAGCCGCAACCACAGCCGCAGCCCATTGTGCCCATTGAGGAGAAACCGGTTGAGCCGGCAAAGGTGCCGATGATGGAATTTGTATCAATGGGAACGAAATGCAGGGTGAGGCTGGGCGATGAGCATCGTTTCAAATTGGGCAATCCCACAAATGAAGCGGTGGCGCAGGCGTGGAGCTTGTTAAGCAGCGATAAATATGCTCCTGTCATAAATGATTGTTTGAACTTGCGACGGGAGATGCAGCTGTGCGACTGGGCTTACATGAATTTATTGAACGATATGACCGCGGCTTTCTGTGGCAAGGGTACAAACGAAGCTACCATGTTGATGGCGTATATATATTGCCAGTCGGGGTATAAAATGCGTTTGGCATTTAGTGAGCAGTATCTTGAAATGCTTTACGCATCGCGCCATTGTATTTACGATATGCCTTATTGGAGCTTCGATGGCGACAATTTCTATCCCTATCGCCACTTTGCCGTGAACACATTGACCATATCGTCGGCCAAGTTCAAAGGCGAGCAGGCAATGTCGTTGGTAATAAGCAAAGATATGTCGCTTTCCCGGGAATATACGCCGGAACGAGTGTTGGCATCGAAACGCTACAAGGATATGGAGGTAACTGCCAAGGTTAATAAGAATTTGATTGATTTTTATAACAATTATCCCGATTCGGAAATAGACAACGATTTTGGTACGCGCTGGGCAATGTATGCAACGGCTCCCATTTCTAACGATTTGCGAAACACATTGTACCCTGCGTTACGTGAGAAGATAGAGGGAAAAACAGAGTTGCAGGCCGTGGAGGAGATTCTCAACTGGGTGCAGACTGCTTTTGTTTATGAATATGACGACAAGGTGTGGGGCAAGGATAGAGTGTTCTTCCCCGATGAGAGTCTCTACTACCCCTATTGCGATTGTGAAGACAGATCTATATTATTTTCCCGTATAGTGAGGGATTTACTGAATTTGAAAGTGGTGCTTATATATTATCCCGGGCATTTGGCTGCCGCCGTGCATTTTACCACAGATGCAGCCGGGGATTTTGTAAGCGTGAATAACGAAAAATATGTAATTGCCGATCCCACTTATATCGGTGCTTCGGTGGGACGAACCATGCCTGATATGGATAACGCAAAGGCAAAGGTTATACTTCTAACCGATTGACAGTTTCCCGCCCCGTCGGCAAGTGGTAAGGGGGGGTAAAAAACAGATAACAAAAAACCAATAAAACTAAAAAACCGTGCAAACAAAGCAACGAATAACCTTTCTCCT
>CAYRFX010000115.1:0-4367 GCA_964423665.1 uncultured Bacteroidaceae bacterium
AAACTATGGCAAAAGAAAAATTTGAACGTTCCAAACCACACGTAAACATCGGAACTATCGGTCACGTTGACCACGGTAAGACTACTTTGACTGCTGCTATTACAACAGTATTGGCAAAAAGAGGTCTTTCAGAGTTGAAATCATTTGATCAGATTGATAACGCTCCCGAGGAGAAAGAGCGTGGTATTACCATTAATACTTCTCACGTAGAGTATCAGACTGAGAATCGTCACTATGCACACGTTGACTGTCCGGGTCACGCCGACTATGTAAAGAACATGGTTACCGGTGCTGCTCAGATGGACGGTGCTATCATCGTTTGTGCTGCTACTGACGGTCCTATGCCTCAGACACGCGAGCACATCCTTCTCGCTCGTCAGGTAAACGTTCCCCGCTTGGTTGTATTCTTGAACAAGTGCGACGTTGTTGATGACGCTGAGATGCTTGAGCTTGTTGAGATGGAAATGCGTGAGCTTCTTTCATTCTATGAGTTCGACGGCGACAATACTCCTATCATTCGTGGTTCTGCTCTCGGTGCTTTGAATGGCGTTGCTGAGTGGGAGGACAAGATTATGGAGTTGATGGCGGCTTGCGACACATGGATTCCCCTGCCTCCCCGTGATATCGATAAACCTTTCTTGATGCCCGTTGAGGACGTGTTCTCTATCACAGGTCGTGGTACTGTAGCAACAGGTCGTATCGAGACTGGTGTTGTTAAGGTTGGTGACGAGGTTGAGATTCTTGGTCTTGGCGAGGAGAAGAAAACTGTAGTAACAGGTGTTGAGATGTTCCGTAAACTTCTTGACCTCGGTGAGGCAGGTGATAACGTAGGTTTGTTGCTCCGCGGTGTTGACAAGAACGAGATCAAACGTGGTATGGTGCTCTGTCACCCCGGTCAGATCAAACCTTACTCTACTTTCGAGGCTCAGGTTTATATCTTGAAGAAAGAAGAGGGTGGTCGTCACACATCATTCCGTAACAAATATCGTCCTCAGTTCTACCTCCGTACAATGGACTGTACAGGTGAGATTTCTCTCCCCGCAGACGTTGAGATGGTAATGCCCGGCGATAACTTGACAATCACTGTTAAGCTTATCTACCCCGTAGCATTGAACGAGGGTCTGACATTCGCTATCCGCGAGGGTGGTCGCACAGTAGGTGCTGGTCAGATTACAAAGGTTATCGAATAATAGATAAACTTGAAATAACAAATATCGGTTTCTCTCATCTTAGGGAGAGCCGATATTTACGGGAATAGCTCAGTTGGTAGAGCACTGGTCTCCAAAACCAGGTGTCGGGAGTTCGAGCCTCTCTTCCCGTGCCATAAAATAAATTATTATGCTGAAAAGATTTGTAAACTATTGTAAGTTGTCTTACAATGAGCTCGTGCATAAAACAACTTGGCCCACCCGCAAACAGCTGACGAGCCAGGCTATACTTGTTTTGGAGGCCTCTTTGCTGATTGCTTTGGTCGTGTTTGTTATGGATCAGGCGTTTCAGTTTGTAATGGAGTTTGTATATCCCAACTAATACTTAAAGATAGATGGCTGAAAAGAAGTGGTATGTTTTGCGTGCCATAAGCGGTAAAGAGGCAAAAGTGAAGGAGTACATCGAAGCTGATGTGAAACTTCGCGGTCTCTCCGATTATGTATCTCAAGTACTTATTCCTACGGAAAAAGTGGTGCAGGTGCGTAATGGCAAACGTGTTGTGAAGGAGAAGAGTTATCTTCCCGGCTATGTATTGGTTGAGGCTGAGTTGGTAGGTGAAATTGCATTCCTCTTGCGTAATACTCCCAATGTGTTGGGTTTCTTGGGTGGAATGGAGCAGCCTACTCCCATACGTCAAGCAGAGATAAACAGAATCCTGGGTACTGTTGATGAGTTGCAGGAAGTTCCCGAGGAGAATGTTCTGGAATTTGTGCTTGGAGAAACTGTGAAAGTGAATTCCGGTCCTTTCTCTGGTTTCAATGGTACTATTGAAGAAATTAACACGGAGAAAAAACGTCTGAAGGTTATGGTTAAAATCTTTGGTCGCAGTACCCCTGTTGATTTAGGTTATATGCAAGTAGATAAAGAGTGATGCGGCTTCCACACATCGCTCTAATGTTGTTAATTTTATAGATTTTTTTTACAATGGCAAAAGAAATTGCTGGACTTATCAAGTTACAGATTAAAGGTGGCGCAGCAAATCCATCACCCCCTGTAGGCCCTGCACTTGGTTCTAAGGGTATCAACATTATGGAATTCTGCAAGGCGTTTAATGCCAGAACCCAGGATAAGGCCGGAAAAGTTTTGCCTGTTATCATTACTTACTACGCAGACAAGTCATTCGATTTTATCGTAAAGACCCCTCCTGTTGCAATTCAGTTGCTTGAACTTGCAAAGATTAAGAGCGGTTCTGCAGAGCCCAACCGTAAAAAAGTTGCCACCGTTACATGGGAACAGGTTGAGGCAATTGCAAAAGAGAAAATGACAGACTTGAACTGCTTTACTGTGGAGGCTGCCATGAAAATGGTTGCCGGTACAGCAAGAAGTATGGGTATCAGTGTAAGTGGAACTTTTCCTGGAAACAATTAAAAATTTAGATTAGAATGGGTAAACTGACAAAAAATCAAAAGTTGGCAGCCGAAAAAATTGACACAGCTAAGTCCTATTCACTGTCCGAGGCTGTTGAATTGTTGAAGGAGATTACCTTTACAAAATTCGACGCATCAGTGGATATCGACGTACGCCTTGGCGTTGATCCTCGTAAGGCTAACCAGATGGTGAGAGGCGTTGTTTCTCTCCCCAGCGGTACCGGAAAAGAGGTTCGCGTTCTTTGCTTGTGTACGCCCGATGTGGAAGAAGCTGCAAAAGCGGCTGGCGCCGACTATGTTGGTCTTGACGAATATATCGAGAAGATCAAAGGTGGTTGGACGGACATAGATATTATTATCACAATGCCGTCTATAATGGGTAAATTGGGTGCTCTCGGTCGTGTGCTCGGTCCTCGTGGATTGATGCCTAACCCCAAGAGTGGCACCGTTACTATGGATATACCTAAGGCAGTAAAAGAGGTTAAACAAGGTAAGATTGACTTCAAGGTAGATAAAGCTGGTATTGTACACGCTTCTATCGGTAAGGCATCTTTCTCTCCCGAGGCTATTATGGCAAACGTTAAGGAGTTTATGGCTACAATCATCAAATTGAAGCCCTCTACTGCAAAAGGTACATATGTTAAGAGTGTATTCCTGTCTACAACAATGAGCAAGGGATTGAGAATTGATCCCAAGAGCATTGACTAATATGTGATTGAACTATGAAGAAGGAAGATAAAGTAAAAGTAATCGCCTCTCTTGGTGAGGTCATAAAGGAATATGCGCACTTCTATTTGGTAGATGTAACCGCAATGGATTCTGCAGCTACCAACGCTATGCGTGCTAAATGTTTCAAGCAGGATGTTAAGATGATTGTTGTGAAGAATACTCTTCTTCACAAAGCATTTGAGGCATCAGAGATCGATTTCTCTCCCTTGTATCCTTGCTTGAAAGGAACTACTGCTCTGTTGCTTAGCAATACAGCCAATGTCCCCGCAAAATTGATTAAGGATGTTGCTGCTAAAGCCGAGGTGCCTGCTTTGAAGGGTGCTTACGCTGAGGAGAGCTTCTATGTTGGTGCTGACCAGCTCGATACTCTTATCCACATCAAGAGTAAGAATGAACTTATCGCTGAGGTTGTTGCATTGTTGCAGTCTCCGATCAAGAACGTTGTTTCAGCTCTACAATCAGGTGGTAGCACCATCCACGGAGTACTTAAAACACTCGGTGAAAGAGAATAATCATTATTTAATTAGTAAAAACAATTTAAATTTATACGAAAATGGCAGATTTGAAAGCTCTTGCAGAAGAATTGGTTAACTTGACAGTAAAGGACGTTAACGAACTTGCAACAATCCTTAAAGAAGAATATGGTATCGAACCCGCTGCTGCAGCTGTTGCTGTTGCTGCTCCCGCTGCTGGTGCCGCTGGCGCTGCTGCTGAGGAGAAGACTGAGTTCGATGTAGTATTGAAGAGCGTAGGCGCTAACAAGCTTGCAGTTGTTAAGGCTGTGAAAGAGGCTTGTGGCCTTGGCTTGAAAGAGGCTAAAGACCTTGTAGATGGTGCTCCCAGCACATTGAAAGAGGGTATGGCTAAGGCAGAGGCTGAGTCTTTGAAGAAGACTATCGAGGAGTCTGGTGCCGAGATTGAGCTTAAGTAAGCAATTCCAACCCTGCACAAGGGTATAATGGTTAAGAACCCCATAATAGGGTTCTTAACCTTTTTGTGCCTAAAAAATAAGTAAGTTCTAAAACATTCTTCCACAATGTCGCTAAAAACTGATAATCAAAG
>CAYRFX010000116.1:0-4366 GCA_964423665.1 uncultured Bacteroidaceae bacterium
AGAGGGAAGGAAACGAAATAGGTAGGAAAAATTTCGTTTCCCTACCTACTCGATTGCCCCGACATAACTACACACAATGAAGAGAGAAAAACTGTTCAAATACCTATCATTAGGCCTTTTTGCCACAATAACAGCCATTCTTATGGCCGCAACCATAATGGAGAAGCTCCACGGCACAGAGTATGCACTGGAGAACATCTACTGCGCCCACTGGATGATTGCACTATGGACAGTTGCCACACTCTCGGCCATTATATACATATTGCAGCGCAAACTGCACAAACAGCCTGTGACACTTTGCCTGCACCTTTCATTTGCGGTTATTCTTACCGGAGCACTCGTCACACACGTCACCGGCAAGCAGGGACAGACACATCTGCGCATAGGCGAGCTGACAAACCAATACGCACTCCCCGACAGCGCAATCGAGAAACTGCCGTTCAGCATCTCCCTGCACGGCTTTGAGGTAACACATTACGCAGGCACTCAAGCCCCTATGGATTTTGTCAGCCATATTGTCATCTACGATGACGAACGTATTGAAGGAACAGTGTCGATGAACAACATCTTCAAGCACAAAGGCTACCGTTTTTACCAATCGGGGTACGACAACGACGAGAAAGGGACCTTTCTTGCCGTATCGCACGACCCGTGGGGAATAGGTATCACATACGCCGGCTACACGATGCTGTTACTGTCGATGCTGCTGTTTTTTGTTCAGCCGGGCAGCCGCTTCCGCGCCGCACTGCGCAAGAGCATTGCCGTTATTCTGTTTATGCTGACCACCACCATGGCAAACGCCCGGGAGCTGCCGCAGACACTGCCACAGAATGTTGCAGAAAGGTTCTGCGACATACATGTGTACTATAACGACCGTATATGCCCCCTGCAGACACTCGCCATAGACTTTACTGCAAAGGTATACGGCAAAAGGAGCTACAAAGGATACACCGCCGAGCAGGTGCTCAGCGGCTGGTTCTTCTTCTACGATGAATGGAAGAACGAGCCCATGATAAAGATAAAAGGTGCCGAGGTAAAAGAGACGCTCGGCATTGACGGCAGTTATGCGGCACTCACCGACTTTACCAGCCGGGACGGTTACAAACTGGAGACGGCCCTGCGTGAAACGGATAACCGCACGGTAAAGAACTTTGCCGCAGCCAACGATAAGTTCAGCATAATAAGCATGCTCTGCACAGGAACACTGTTGAAGATTTTTCCACACACCGATATTTCTACAGGAGAAACTGTGTGGTACTCCTTTGCAGAGACCTTGCCGGCAGAGGTTCCGCACGAGAAACAGCTGTTCATCAACAAGAGCATGAACCTTATTGCTGAAAAAGTTGCAATGTACGACTATGCCAGCGTGGAATCCATTGTAGCAAAAATTGGGAAGTACCAGACAAAGGAAGGCGGAGAGAACATTCCTGCCGCCACCACTTTCAAGGCCGAGAAACTCTATAACAGCATAAACAGCAACAAGCCGCTTGCAATGACATGCCAGACAATAGGCATTGTATTTTTCTTGATTCTCTGCATCCACACGAAAGAGAGCAAGGCACGGCGTACTGTTACCATACTGTTGAAGAGTACAGCAGCGTGCATCGCCGTATACCTTACAATGCAGATAGCCCTGCGTTGGTACATCAGCGGACACGTACCACTATCCAACGGCCACGAGACAATGGTATTTATGGCATGGTGCAGTATACTAATGACACCGTTTGCAGGCAGGAGGACAAGGTTGCTGTTGCCGTTCGGATACATTGTATGCGGTTTTACCCTGCTTGTAGCAAGCATGGGCGAGGCCACGCCGCAGATTACACCGCTGATGCCTGTACTGCAATCGCCGTTGCTGTGTATTCATGTGCTTGTAATCATGATTTCATACACCCTGCTGGCATTTACCATGCTCAACGGCATTGTAGCGTTCATAATAAAAGGTACCCGAAAAGAGTGTGAAGAAGAAATTGCCTCACTGCAAAGGACAAGCACCCTTATGCTCTACCCCGCCGTGTTCCTGCTCGCTGCCGGAATATTCATAGGCGCAGTGTGGGCAAATGTATCGTGGGGGCGCTACTGGGGCTGGGACCCCAAGGAAGTGTGGGCGCTGATAACAATGCTTGTCTACAGCGCCACACTGCACAGCGGCTCAATAAAGGCAATGCGCCGCCCGATGTTCTTCCACGCATACTGCATTTTGGCATTCCTTACAGTGCTCATCACATACTTCGGTGTGAATTTCATCCTTGGCGGTATGCATAGCTATGCGTGAAATGTCATCAATCAGATTTTCTCCAGCGCCTGCTCAAGGTCGGCCAACAGGTCGTCAATATGTTCAGTACCTATTGAGAGCCAGATGGTAGAAGGTGTAATGTGCTGCGCTTCAAGTTCCTCGGGTAAGAGTTGCGAATGGGTAGTGGTATATGGATGAATGACCAGACTCTTCACATCTGCAACATTGGCAAGAAGAGAGAATATTTCGAGTGCATCGATGAACTTCCAGACCGCCCTTTATCTCTATTGTAAAGATACTTGCCGCACCGTTCGGGAAGTATTGCTGATAGAGCGCATGGTCGGGGTGAGTGTCCAATGACGGATGGTTTACCCTGGCTACCTTCGGATGATCATTCAAAAAGTGGACAACCTTCAAAGCATTTTCCACATGACGCTCCACTCGGAGTGAAAGGGTTTCCAAACCCTGCAACAAGATAAAGGCATTGAACGGAGAAATGGCAGCACCAATATCGCGAAGAATGACCGCACGGATACGGGTAACGAGAGCTGCCGCTCCGGCAATATCGGCAAAGACAGCACCATGATAACCGGGTTCGGGCTTAGCCAGCGTAGGAAACTTGTCGGAATTGGCTTTCCAATCAAACTTGCCACCGTCTACAATCACACCACCCAAAGAGGTTCCATGACCGCCAATGAACTTGGTGGCTGAGTGTACCACAATGTCAGCGCCATGCTCCAACGGACGGAAGAGAAAAGGAGTGGCAAAAGTGTTATCCACAATCAACGGAATACCATGGCGATGAGCCACCCGGGACACGCCTTCGATATTGGTCACGTCAGAGTTGGGGTTACCAAAGGTCTCTACAAACACAGCCCTGGTATTAGGGCGGACAGCAGCATCCAAAGCATCCAGGTCGTTGACACGGACAATTGTATGAGTGATGCTCTGTGTGGCAAGAGTATGCGTAATGAGGTTGTATGAACCACCATACAGATTATCCGCAGCTACTACATGGTCGCCTGCCTGAAGGATATTCTGAAGGGCGTATGTTATAGCTGCCGCCCCGATGCTACTGCCAGCCCGGCTACACCACCTTCCAATGCTGCCACACGTTCCTCGAAAACACCCTGTGTGGAATTGGTTAACCGACCGTAGATATTTCCAGCATCGCGGAGTCCGAAGCGGTCGGCTGCATGTCGGGAATTACGGAACACATACGAAGTAGTCTGATAGATGGGGTACGGCACGTGAATCAGTGGCCGGGTAGGGCAGTTCTTGACCTACATGTAACTGCAATGTCTCAAAGTGAAGTTTTGTCCTTTCCATAATTCAAATTTTCAAAGTCAATACAATGTTCTTTTCTTCGGCACAAAGGTAATTTCCATAGTTTTTTCACACAATAGTTGAGCAAAATATAGAAAATAACCCTAAATTGCATTACAAAACAGAACAAAGCAATAAAACAAGTCCTTCTATAAGCCCGACGACAGAAAATTATTCTTTTATGGAAACATTGGACAAGACAGATTTACAGATTCTACGCACCTTGCAACAGAATGCCAGGCTGACGACCAAGGAATTGGCGGCACGGGTCAGCCTCTCTTCTACCCCGGTATTCGAACGCTTGAAGCGGTTGGAGAACAACGGTTACATCAAGAAATACATTGCCGTACTTGATGCCGAAAAACTCAACCAAGGTTTCATCGTGTTCTGCAATATAAAGATGAGCAAGCTTAGCCGTGAGATTGCACAGAACTTCACGGAAATTATCCGTAACATCCCAGAAGTGACGGAATGCTACAACATCTCCGGCAGTTTCGACTACATGCTAAAGATACACGCTCCCAACATGAAGTATTATCAGGAATTCGTGCTCAATGTATTGGGAACAATCGAAAACCTTGGTTCACTGGAAAGCACATTCATGATGGATGAAATCAAGCACGAATATGGAATCCATATTTAGAAGCGATTCTTAACCAATTCTACCTGCCAGATAGGCTTTAGTACGTTCATCTGCAGGAGTGGAGAACATTGTAGCCGTATCGCCATACTCGACCAACTCACCGAGATACATAAACATCGACTTTGACGATATTCGCATTGCCTGCCCCATATTGTGGGTAA
>CAYRFX010000117.1:0-4201 GCA_964423665.1 uncultured Bacteroidaceae bacterium
ATCTGCGTGTTCTTTATGGAGCGGACAGCCTTCATCTGCTCGATGCAATGAATGAGTATAGGGTGGGCAATGGGTTTCTGCTCACTCACGCTACCATTCTTTTTTCTTTTGCAGTATTCTTTTCCCTGCTTATACGCCATAAGATACTCACTTTCTCTTTGCTGCTGTGGGCAGCGATAGGGTGTTACACCGGGCTTTATATGGCTGTGAATTATCCATGGGATATTCTTGCCGGAGCGTTGCTGGGCGTGCTGTGTGCTTTTATAACATACAGGCTCTATAAATATATGCTGAGCAAGCAACGTCGCAGCCGTCGCGACTGGATAAGCGATCGTTTTACAAAAAGCGGCTATGAGGTTCCCGATGTATATCGCCTGCTTGTTGTCTTATATGCGACCTTTGCATCTATTCCCGTGATTTCTTTCTTCTTAATATAGAGCGATAAACTCGTAGCTGTTGCCCACACCTGCAAGGTAGCGCATAAATTCCTCTTGAGATATTACAACGGTTGCATGGTTGTCGTTGGGGTGGAAACTCAAAGACTTTTCCCGTTTCAGATTCTCGTCAATGAATAGATGCACATGATTTTCTGTGTCGTTTATTAGCCCGAAAGGTGATACAGAGCCGGGGCATAGCCCAAGATACTGTTCCATGCGACGAGGAGATGCAAAAGTCAGTTTCCCTTGGTGCAGTCTCTGTTCAAGGTCATGAATGTGAAGGTCTTGTTCGCAGTCGAGAATGACAAGATAGTGGCGGTTGCCTTTGTGATTCCTGAAAAACAGATTCTTGCAATGTTTTGAACCATCTGCACGCCATTGTGTGCGTGCAATTTCTATTGTTGGTGCCTCTTTGTGGGTGTACCATGAGTGTTCTATCTCATTTGCCGTCAAATAGTCCAAAACTTTCTTTATACGCTCTTCCATTGTTTTTGTTGTTTTTCTGTTGCGAAGGTAAACATAAAATCCACCCATTGTATCAGGTTGATGGCTTTATGTGGTAAAATATTCTTAATTTTATATAAATATACACATCAGCCCAATTATAACCGAATTAAAATGAGTATCTTCGCAAAGATAAATATGCAATAACTAAATATTAAAATAACTTTATATGAAAAGCAAACTAAGAGAACTGCTGCTGTTGCTTGTCGCTATCTGTTTGATTGCTCCCGCAATGGCACAAAAGAGTGGAGAACAACTTCCGCTTGACCCAGCTGTGAGAGTGGGCAAATTGAAAAACGGGCTTACATATTACATTCGTCACAATGCCGAGCCCGAAAAGAAAGTGAATTTCTATATTGCACAGAAAGTGGGCTCCATTCAGGAGGAAGATCACCAACGCGGATTGGCTCATTTCCTTGAACACATGTGCTTCAACGGAACTGAAAATTTCCCGGGAAAGAGCCTTATAAATTATCTGGAGAGCATTGGTGTGAAATTTGGTGTGAACCTTAATGCCTACACCTCTATCGATGAAACTGTTTACAACATAAACAATGTGCCAGTGGAGACAAAGGGTGCAATAGACTCTTGTCTGCTGATTCTGCGTGACTGGGCAGACGGTCTCACACTTGATGGTGAAGAGATTGACAAAGAGCGTGGCGTTATTCACGAGGAGTGGCGCCAGCGCAGCAGCGCAATGTCCCGTATGTTAGAGAAGGTGCTGCCTGTTGCATATCAAGGTGAGAAATATGCTTATCGCATGCCGATAGGTATCATGGAAGTTGTAGATAGCTTCCCTCATCAGGCTCTGCGCGATTATTATGAGAAGTGGTATCGCCCCGACCTGCAAGGTATAATTGTGGTGGGTGATATTGATGTCGATGCAGTTGAGAAGAAAATAAAAAAGACCTTTAAGGGGATTAAAAAGGCAAAGAATCCTGCCGAGCGTGTATATTATCCGGTATCGGACAATGAGGGAATGATTTTTGCACAAGGAACAGACAAGGAACAGCAAAATTATGCTTTGCAGCTCTATTTCAAACACGATGCCACACCCCGTGAGCTTGTAAACACAAAAGAGGAGATATACAAGAATTTTGTGTCAGGTGTTGCAATGTCTTTGCTGAACACCCGTTTCACAGAGATTACCATAAAGGAGAATCCTCCCTTCTTGGGTGCTGCGGTAGCAAACGGTTCGTTCATACTCTGTAACACAAAAGATGCATTCTCTGTGTCGGTTATGTGCAAAACCGAAAAGATAAACGAGGCATTGCCGTTCGCCTTCTGCGAAGTAGAGCGTGCACGCCGTTTCGGCTTCACTCAGAGCGAGCTCGAACGCCAAAAAGCGTCGATGCTTGCAGGGACAGAAAGAAGATATGCCGAGCGCGGGAAAATATCAAATGACAGTTATGTAGATGACTATGTTCGTCATTTCCTTGATAACACCAGCGCTATGTCGCCCGAGGCGGAATACGAGCTTTCAAAAGAGATGTTGCAACGCATCACACTCGAAGAGGTGAATGCTGTAATACCTGCATTGTACACAAAGAACAATCGTGTTGCAGTGTCGCTTGCACCCGCAAATGATTCTGTAGCATATCCTTCAAAAGAACAGATAGAGATGTTGCTGACAGCTATCGAGGCTGCACCTCTCACCCCTTATGTCGATTCAACGAGCGATGCACCGTTATTGGAGACTTTGCCCGAGGGTGGCAGCGTGGTTGCAACAGAGGAGGGCAAATGGGGCTCCACAGTGTGGACACTCTCTAATGGCATTAAGGTGGTGGTGAAACCTACCGACTATAAAGCAGATGAAATTACCATGAGCGGTATCAGCTATGGTGGTACAAGCCGCTATCCTGACAGCGACAGGGTAAACCTATCCATGCTTGGTTCTGTTGTATCTCTTGGCGGAGCAGGCTCGTTCGACCTCATGCAGCTGAGCAAGAAACTTGCCGGTAGCACTGCAAGTGCTCATGTGGGTGCCAGTGCTTTCCACGATAAGATCTCGGGCTCTTGTTCTCCCAAAGACCTGGAGGAGATGTTCCAGCTTATGTATCTTAAATTTACCTCTCCTCGCAAGGACTCAGCAGCTCTCGCAAGCTTTATATCCCGCCAGAGAGGTGCTTTGCGCGACCGCAACATAGACCCGAACACGGCTCTCGGCGACAGCATAAACAAAGCTCTTTATAACAACCACCCGCGCATGAGGCCTATGGTTGAGGCAGATATGGACAGTGTTGATTATGACCGCATATTGGAGATTTACAAAGACCGCACTTGCGATGCAAGCGACTTTATCTTTGTTTTTGTGGGCAATGTCGATTTGAATACACTTAAACCACTCGTTGAAAGATACATAGGAGGGCTGCCTGCAAATGGTAGAATGGAACAGTTGTATGACCACAAGATAACCACTCGCAAAGGTGTTTACAGAAATAATTTCTCAAGAAAGATGGAGACACCCACAGGCACCGAGGTTATCTTCTATAATGGCGAGATTGAAGCGAGCCTGCGCAATGCCGTTCTTATGAGTTTTGTACAACAGATTATGGACCTTGTATATACTGCCGAGGTTCGCGAGAAAGAAGGTGGTACATATGGTGTTGGTATCCAAGGCTCAATAGACCCGCTGCCAAAAGGTGAATTCAGCATCGTTATACAGTTTAATATGGACCCGGAAAGACGCGAAGAACTGACAAATATCGTTATTGGCGAACTTGAGAAGGTTGCCAAAGAGGGACCCGCAGAAGAACATGTGGAGAAGGTGCGTAGCTATATGCTGAAGACCTTTGAGGAGCAGGTGAAGCACAATGCTGCATGGAGTAATTGGTTGATGCAGTACTACTTCTATGGAAACGATTATTATAGCGATAATATTGAACTTGTGAAGAGCGTCACCAAGGAGGAGATAAGAGATTTCCTTGCAGGGCTTCTGAAACAAGGGAATTTTATTGAGGTGAGCATGGTTCCCGAAAAATAACAGAGGGTTACCTGTCTAATATGAATAATAAAGGAGATAGAACACAATGGCTCTATCTCCTTTATTATTTTAATATTTCATCGATTTGATATAATCGTTTGAAGAATAAACACTTGAAGTTATTTTGAAAAGAGCGGGGTAACGATTTGGGAATCGTGCGAATTTCTGCGGTTTGCGGTAGCAATACTCTCAAATAACTCTTGTTGTACAAAGGTATAATAAATCTTCACGGGCGAGCCACCCCAATGCTCGGTTTAGGGCATTTTCTGACAACCCA
>CAYRFX010000118.1:0-4167 GCA_964423665.1 uncultured Bacteroidaceae bacterium
GAACCAAGTTTATTTAATTTTTAATCGCCCACTTTTTTAGTGGACAGTAGTGAAAAAAAGTATTTAATAATACGAAAGTTAAGGCAAAGGAGATCTCTTTTGCAATAAAGAATCCTACAGCAACAATAGGAATAGGCGCGGGAGTTACACATAATGCTACAAATATATCAACGAATGCGACCCGTTTTGCAACAAAAGGTCTTGTTTTATCAGGTACAAATCCCCAAAAAGAAGAGGAACTAGGTAGCGAAAATGGCGCATTTAGGCATGCGTTATGGCAGGCTGCAATTGCTGCTAAATATGGAAAGATCCTTGCAAGAAGGGTGGGTAATGCACATGAAATAAATCCAAGCGTAGATTTAACCAATAGAAAATTTAATTATTTGGAAAATGCAGATCAAACTACAGATCTTCTTAATAATACATTAGGACGTACGATTGGAGAAAATAACCAAGGTAAGGATATGAAACAACTTGCACTAATATTGCTTGATGAATTTAGAAATAATGGGTTGTATGTGTCAGAAAAAGATGAGAATGGTGTTTTTGTCGTCAAAAAGAAAAAAATAGCAGAGGAGAAATACAATGCTCTTAAATCTATATATGAAGGTGTTGATGAAAACTGCTTGACAAAAGATGACTATATAAGAATAGATAAGGAAAATCAACACCGAATACAGCAAATGCAGATAACATGGGGGACAATGAAATGAATATAGTACAAAGATTTGTGAAACGAATTTTAATTGCAATAATAGCGATCCCGCTTGTCGTGGTGCTTCTGTTTGTATTATTTATATTTCTATATTACATATTCTTCACTCCGTCAAAAAATAAATTTGACAGAAAGATTGAGTGGGAATACTTTTGGGAAAAAGATGAAAATGGCGAGTGTATAATTGACCTTGCAGAAATAATGAATTTTAGGTGGGATTCTTTGTGCTATTATTCGTTGGCTTATGACTACAAAGATATCACCGACGATTTAGGAGTATATTTACCGGAGTATAATGACATAGGTACGAGAATTTTGTTTATGCGCAACGGCATTGTTGTATATACTGCCGAGTGGTTTCCATACCCTTATGAATATGACCCGGGTGGTGTCGCATTTTTGATTGATGAAAATAAAAAGGTTTTTTATCCTCACGATGCAAAATTTAGAGCATTTAAGCAGATGAGAAATAATGTGCAGGAGGACTATAAATATATTTTCTTACAAAAGGTTGAATAGCTAAAATGTTCTTGGTTCTGATAACAAACTTGCTCAGTAATTAAGAGTTTCGTATATGATGAGGTTGCAATTAATTGTAGCCTCATCTTTTTTTGTGCCATAAAATTAGTATCTTCGCGCAAAATAACAAACATACATGAAAGAGGTACAAAATATAGCGATAGCAGAATACGATTACCCGTTGCCCGATGAGAGAATTGCAAAATATCCTCTTGCACGGCGCGACACCTCCAAACTTCTTATATATAAGGGTGGGGTGGTGAGTGAGGAGCTTTTTTCCTCGCTGCCACAGCATATACCGCATGGCAGCCTGATGATATTCAATAATACAAAAGTAATTCAGGCACGTTTGCGCTTCCGCAAGGATACGGGGGCACAGGTAGAGGTTTTTTGCTTGGAACCTGAGTTTCCTGCCGATTATCAGCTGATTTTTCAACAGACGAGCGAGTGTGTGTGGCAGTGCCTTGTGGGGAACAGCAACCGTTGGAAGAGCGGCACACTCTCACAGGTAATAAACATTGCAGGGCGCGATGTTACGCTCACGGTTGAGCGTCTCACCTCGGGAGCCGTGAATAATGTGCGTTTCACATGGGACGGGGGCTGCTCGTTTGCCGAATTGTTGGAGGCTGCCGGGGAACTGCCTATTCCTCCGTATCTCAACCGCCGCACCGAGGAGAATGACAAGAATTGTTATCAAACGGTTTATTCAAAGGTTAAAGGTTCGGTGGCGGCTCCCACTGCCGGTTTACACTTTACTCCAGAAGTGTTGCAGGCGTTGGGTGCAGCTGGTATCGATTGCGAGGAGGTTACGTTGCATGTGGGAGCGGGTACCTTTAAGCCTGTGAAAAGCGAGCTCATTGCCGAGCATGAGATGCACGAAGAATATATTGAGGTGCGCGTGGAGCTGCTCGAAAAACTGATAGCCGCAGGTGGGCAGGCTGTGGCTGTGGGTACAACATCGGTGCGAACGCTCGAAAGCCTCTATTTTATTGGCGAGAAAGTGTTGGAGAATCCCTCAATCTCTCCCGAGGCTCTTAATGTGAGCCAATGGGCACCATATCAGCAGGAGCACACCGCAAGCACCGTGGAGGCGTTGCAGGCACTTGTGGATTATCTTAAAAGAAAGAATCTTGCGGCGTTGCATTCTCATACCCAAATTATGATAGCTCCCGGTTACAAATTCCGCGTAGTAAAGGCTATTGTAACAAATTTCCACCAGCCGAAGAGCACTCTGCTTTTGCTTGTGTCGGCATTTGTAAAGGGCGACTGGAAGAAAATATATGATTACGCCCTTGCGCACGATTTTCGTTTTTTGAGCTACGGCGATAGTTCTCTGTTATTACCTTAACCTCTTCGCGATGATAACAAAAATAGATTCAATCCCTTATTTGTTAAATGATGCCGATGGCACGGCGATAGTAACAAAAAACGATGCCCCTTTTGAGGGGTGTATAAAAATTCCCGAAACCATCCTTGTCGATGGTCGCGAGTACCGTGTTACAGAGATTCTCGATGAGGCTTTCGCGGGTTGCACGTTGTTATCAGCCGTGGAGATTGGCGCGGCTGTGGAGAGCATCGGTATTTCGGCTTTTGAGGCCTGCCCGGCTCTTGCGTCGGTAACTTTTTGCGAGAAACTGCACATCGTGGGCATGAACGCATTTAAGGGGTGTACTGCACTTTCCGAAGTTCTTCTGCCGCAGGGTGTTTTAGTTATAGGACGCGCTGCATTTGCCGGTTGCACGGGGTTGCGCAAGGTTTTTCTTTCCGAGATTCTTATAAATATAGAACCCTCGCTCTTCGATGGATGCTCCTCGCTTGAGAAAATATCTATCGGTAGTGCTGTGGAGAGTGTGGGCGAATATGCCTTTTGCGGCTGCTCGTCGTTGCGCGAGATATCTATGCCCGATGGGTTGGTCTCTATCGAGGGGTGGGCGTTCCGCGACTGCACCGCTCTTGAGAATGTACATCTGCCACAGTCGTTACTCTCTGTTAAGAAGGGTGCATTCTGGGGCTGTTCATCGCTTCGCTCCTTCTCTTTGCCTGCCGGTGTGAATATGCTCGACCAAGGTGTGCTTGCAGGCTGTTCCTCTTTGCGCGCCGTGTCTCTGCATAACGGGGTGCTTAGCATAGGGTATGGTGCCTTCTACAACTGTTCGTCACTTGTAAATATTACAATTCCCGTGGCTGTGGTTAATGTAGGCGATCAGGCGTTTCGCAGTTGCTCTTCTCTAAAAGAACTGCATGTGCAGTGCGAGGCAGCCCCCATGTGTTCGGGCGACATTGCCGATGACGCTGTTTATGCCGCTGCAACGTTGGTGGTGCCACGCGGTGCCGTTGCCGAGTATGGTTTTGCTCGCGTGTGGGAAAAATTTGCAAATGTAATAGAGGAGCAGTAAACAATTTTTATACACCGCTGTTCTCTTATTATAATAAATTTAGAGAATGGCACGCTTCCTTTTTATAATATTAACATTTACACTTGTTGTCGCATGCGAACAGCGTCCCGGCGATATTCATGTGGCACCGGCAAAAAGTATCCCTTTTTTGCCTTATAGCATTGAAAATCGCCGCTTGGTAATTGATAATTTTATCCCGGCCCATTACAATATCGAGCTTATAGAATATGATACGCTGCACCCTGTTATGCAGATAACATATAGCACGCGCAGGAGTGTGGGCGATAGCTTTGATTGGGTAGATACTGTGTTGCGTCTGCCTATGAGTGTTCAGCAAAGCAATATGTTGAAACAGTTGCTCTATGGTGAGCAGCACTTCTCTCACTCGTATTCAAAGTAGTGGGGGAGATTGATAAAAAATAAATGAATTTATTTTATTCTCCTCTCGGCTTGCACTCTTTGCTTCGCGAAAATAGGCTGCGCTCGCATTAAAATGCCAAAGTAAACTTTACATTTTGCTCGCTTGCACTATCTTTG
>CAYRFX010000119.1:0-4034 GCA_964423665.1 uncultured Bacteroidaceae bacterium
TGAATATAAACTATGTTCTACAGCAATGTAGGACGCTTAATATTTACGTATGAAACAGACAAGATTTATAACAATCCTGATGATGTTGTTTGCAACACAACTATTCTCACAGGAGCACAAGGAGCTGCGTAACCCGCTCGACAATCTCATTGTACGTTCCGTGGTAAAGCAATACCTGTTCCCCGAAGAACGCGTGTTTCTCCACTTCGACAATAACGCCTACTTTTTGGGCGAGACAATGTGGTTCAAGGCCTATGTAACAAGTGGCAGCAACGACACCCCCACAACAATAAGCCGCGTACTCTATGTGGAGCTTGTGGCTCCCGAGGGGTATGTGGTAAAGACCAACAAATACAAGATTGATGAGCAGGGGTGTTGCCATGGTGAGTTTGAGCTGAACCAACTCCTTCTTTCGGGATACTACGAGATAAGAGCCTACACACGATATATGCTCAACCGCGGAAAGGATGCCATCTTCAGCCGTGTATTCCCCATCTTTGACGAGGTGAAGAACGGCGACTACACTTTCCGCAATATGCTCAACCGCAAAAGAGGCTTTCTTGTGGACATAGAAAAAGACAGCACAGTAACAGGGCTCGAGAGAGAGGTAAAATGGGAAAACGGCAAGATGCCCGCGTGCGATATAAAGTTCTTTCCCGAGGGCGGGCACCTTGTTGAGGGCATTGAGTGCAACGTGGCGTACGAGATTTTTGGCAACGATGGTATAAACAGCAACAGCAACATCACCATTCTTGCCAACGGAAATGAACTGCTGACAACCACGCCCGAGCACAATGGTGTGGGCACATTCCGCATAACACCTGAGAAAGATACCAAATACACAGCCCTGCTTAAACGAGGTAAAAAGAGTGAAAAGTTTAACCTGCCAAAGGCAGAAAGAGAGGGAGCAAACATCAGTATTGACAACAGAGACAACATTGCGTGCATAACCATTAAAAACAATCTTCAAGGGGATTGCGAGCTTGGGCTTGCGGTTCTGCACCGTGGCAAGACAAACTATTACGAGCGGTTCTCGGCAGCCGAGCGCGATATGCTTTTTGCCATAGACAAAAGCACGCTGCCCGAGGGTGTAAACCGTGTAGTGCTATTTGTAGATGAAGATATCCCATTTGCCGAGCGCATCTTTTTTGTAACCCACAACAAGGTGCTCGAAGAAGACCGCCAAACAGCAAAGCTTGTTGTAAAAAACAGCAGCAGTAACCTGCAACCGCACGAGAATATAAGGCTTAGCATTGAACGCGAAGATGGCAAACCCATAGAAGAAGGCAGCTTCTCGTTATCGGCAACCGATACGGGCAGCAATATAACCACCTCCTATAACCACAATCTATATACATATATGCTACTGGGTAGCGAGGTAAAGGGATATATCCCCAATGTTACACGCTACTTTGACACCAATAATAAAAACCGCTTGCGCGAGCTCGACCTCATCATGCTCACCCATGGCTGGACATCATACGATTGGAGCAAGCTGAGCAACAAAACAGCCAACCTTGACGAACCCATAGAGAAAGGAATAACCATAAAGGGCCGATTCATAAAAAAGACCCCCAAGCGCAAACTGGGATTCCGCAACAGATATAATATTTCAACTATGCCGGGCAAAAAGGTGAAATTTGAAATCACATACAAGGATAGTGACATAACAGCCTACGATTTCAACACCGACGAGAATGGCGAATTCTACCTCATCACCCGTGATTTTACAGGAAAAAAGGTTGCCAGGCTGACACCACAAAGCAACAGCGTATCAACAAGAGACAGCATCTTTGCATTCAATCTGCAACGATATTTCTCACCACCAATGCGGCTATACGAATATTGGGAGCGCAACGTGGGAGAAGCAATCACCGAAGAGGAACTGAAAAAGGAACAGAATGAGATAATAGAGATTAAACCATTTGAATACCTGCTGACACAGGTGGAGGTGGTCTCTAAGCAGAAGCTCCCCAAGAACTACAGACCGCCACGCAGTGAGATGCGCCTGGATTTTCTTGACGAGTGGGAATATGCACAAGATGTTACCTATTTCACAAACAAAATAAAGAAGTGGGACCCCAACGGCACGCTCAATTCATACAGATCCTTCAGCATAGATAAGCCCTCCATAGGCAACCCCATCATAAACCATAGATTAGAGATTAACAAATCGATCGATGTAGGTCCAAGAGACCCCGGCACAGTCACTCATCATGAATTCCACAATGACTATGATACGAGAAGCAAGTTCGACAGGGCTGTCATGGCAAATGACGGACCCACATTCCACAATCTCAACACAAGTAACAGGTTGCCAGACGGTTTTTACATAAGCGACCCGGCATACAATGATATTCTCAGCAGCGCAGATATTCTGCGCAGTGCCTTCTGGCGGCACAATTTTAATTGGTGCTACTGGATACAAAGCATTGTGGTAGATGGGGAATACAACTCCGACAGCGTACCCCGCAGCGACAAGAACTACACAAAGGGGGTGAATGTTGGGAAAATGTTGAATTTCAAGGAATTTATCATACGTTCCGATGAAAGTACCCGCCGTGCACATATTAAAAATATGCGACCGGGCGATGGCAGGTCCAAAAATATCATGAACTACGATTACAACAACTTCTACAACTCGTTTGATAATAATATGGGCATAGCCCCGCGAAACTGGGATATTGATGGAGCACCCGATGCTATCACCTTTGACCATCGTGTAACAGAGGAGAAGAGCAACGAACTACCCAACTATGTTTCCTGCTTTATCCCCTACACAAAGGAAGATGGAGCAAAGAGCATTATACCCATACTTTCGCGTCGTAGCAGCAGCCGTTACACAATGGTATATGGATACACCGAGAGCAAGCAGTTCTATGCACCCGATTACAGCAAAATGCACCCCGACAACCACACACCCGACTATCGCCGCACCCTCATGTGGGTGCCACAAGCAGCAAGCAAAGATGGAAAAATAGAGGTAGAGTTCTTTAATAACGCTGTAGCCGAGAACATTTCCGTGAATGTAGAAGGTTATGCCAATGGCACGTTCTATAGCACCTCAAGCACAATGAATACACGGGAAAGAGAGGAACAGACATTAAATGCAGAGAGAAAGGTGCAACACATAACGCCTATAACCGGAATAGACACCCCCGAGCTCCTCGCTCTCTGCTTTGTGAAGAACGAAGAGGGCAGAATGCACTACCGGGACAAAGAGTACAAAAAGGCATACGAACTATTCAGCGAAGCTGCATCACTCGGCTATCCCGATGCAGTATTCAACCGCGCTGTTTGTCTCATGCTGGGACAAGGAACACAAAAAGACAGTGTCGAAAGCTTCCGACAATTCTGCAAAGCAGCAAACTTAGGGAACAAGCCGGCGTTGCACAACCTTGCAAGCTGTTACATGCAAGGCGTGGGCACCCCGCGTAACGACTCGCTCGCCGTGGTCTATTATAGAAAATCGGCAGAAAACGGATACGCACTATCGCAAACACTCCTTGCCGATTGTTATCTAAAAGGAACAGGAGTGGAAAAAGACAGCACCACCGCCTATGGATGGTTTAAAAAAGCTGCCGAACAGGAAGAGCCCGTTGCCCTTTATGCACTTGCCGAGAAGTGTGCAAAAGAAGACTCGCTCGCCGGGCTCGGCAAGCGCAAACTGCGCAAGCAGCCCGCAAAGGACTACTACACACGCGCTGCAAATGCAGGGCACACAAAGGCACAGTTCAAGCTTGCACAATTTTACGACAAAGGAATTTATGTGAGAAGGAGCCGCAAGAAAGCCTTTCGCTGGTACCTTGCCGCAGCCCACAAGATGCACCCCATTGCAATGGAACGCGTAGCATACTGTTATGAAAAGGGGCGAGGAACAAAGAAAAGTGAATATTCTGCGCTCCACTGGTATAACCTTGCACAGAAACGAGGAAGCGGATACGCCGAACAAAAGGTAAAATGGTATAACACTTTCCGTTTCTTTGAATAACAAAACTCGTTTTGTTATCGGTGAGCTTTTCAGCAATAGTCGT
>CAYRFX010000120.1:0-3781 GCA_964423665.1 uncultured Bacteroidaceae bacterium
TTGCTCAAGATAACAAGTGCCTGCACATCCATCATCGATGCAACAAGGCCCGACAGTTCATCGTTATCAGTGAACATAAGCTCGGTAACACTCACCGTGTCATTCTCGTTCACTATGGGAAGAACACCGTTTTCCAGCATCACCATCATGCAGTTGCGCTGGTTCAAATAGAGACGGCGAGTGGCAAAACTCTCCTTCATGGTGAGCACCTGCCCCACTGGTATATTATGTTCGCGGAAAAGCTCATAGTAGCGATTAATAAGCTTAGCCTGCCCCACGGCAGAAAAAAGCTGACGTTGCCCCACAGTATCGAGCTGCCTCAAAGGCATGCCGCGCAACTCGCTCCTGCCGCTTGCCACTGCACCCGATGATATGAGAATTACCTCCACGCCCATTGAGCGCAAAGCTGCTATCTGATCTACTATTGCCGACATACGGGTTACATCGAGTGTTCCGTCGGGGCGGGTGAGCACATTGCTGCCCACCTTAACTGCTATACGTTTATATATTGTATTCATCGCTGTTTTTTTACTTTTTTACAGAGGCACGCAACCCTTCTACCACACTCAAGGAGAAGCCATTCTCCTCCATGGCTTTGAGCCCACGCAGGGTGAGCCCGCCCGGGGTGGTTACACGGTCAATCTCGGTTTGCGGCAGTGTACCATTGGCATCGAGCACCGAAACTGCTCCTTTGACAGCCTGCACAACTATGTCGAGCGCCTCCTCTTTAATAAAGCCAAGTTCCTCGCCACCCTTCACCGCTGCATTTATATATTGCAGGGCATAGGCAATACCACACGACGCAAGCGAAGTGCCGGCGGGTATAAGATTCTCGGGAACAAGCTTTGCATATCCCATAGGTGCAAACATATTCATTATACAATGAGTCGATGCATCACTGTTGCGCTTCCCGCAAACGAATGTCACGCCCTCGAGCGTTGTTATGGCTGTATTTGGGATAACTATATACAACTGTGGCAACGCACCATTCTCCTTTGCCAGCCAACTGTCGAGCAGTTCTGTACCTATGCCGCCGGCAACAGACACCACCACTTGGCGGGCATAATCGAGGCATGGTTTTATTTCGGCAATTACCTCTTCCATTTTCCACGGTTTCACGGCAAGGAAAATATAATCGGCGGCGCTCGCTACTGCGCAATTATCGGTGGATATATTCACAAAGGGATAATCGCGCTTTATTGCGTTCAGTTTCTCCACAGAGGGGTTCGACACAAAAATATCGGTATCCTGGGCGGTTGCCGCCAAACCTCGTGCTATTGCACCGCCCATATTACCTGCTCCTATGATAGCAATTTTCATAATCCTATTATTGTTGTTGTTTAGTTTCTAAGGCAAGCAGTAACACTGCACTTCATCTTTGTATCAGTTGCCAAATGCAAATTTAATCAAATATAGAATAGTTGCATTATAATAAGGAGAAAAGTATGTACAAAAAACACAAGGTGGCACCCTAAGATGCCACCTTGTTTATAAACGACTATAATTATCAGTCTTTCAGCTTCGCCTTAATGAACTCGCGGTTCAAACGAGCGATATTACTGATGGAGATACATTTGGGGCACTCAGCCTCGCAAGCGCGAGTGTTGGTACAGTTACCAAAGCCCAGCTCGTCCATCTTAGCTACCATAGATTTTGCACGCTTTGCAGCCTCTGCCTTTCCCTGGGGAAGGAGTGCAAACTGGCTAACTTTTGCCGAAACAAAGAGCATTGCCGAACCATTCTTGCAAGCTGCCACACAAGCACCGCAACCAACACAAGCTGCTGCGTCCATAGCTTCCTCGGCAATATCTTTGCCAATAGGAATTGCGTTGGCATCGGGCATACCACCGGTGTTGATAGATACATAACCACCGGCCTGCTGAATCTTGTCAAAAGCGGTACGGTCAACCATAAGGTCGCGTATCACGGGGAACGCAGCCGAACGCCAAGGCTCAACGGTGATTGTGTCGCCATCTTTGAAACGACGCATATAAAGCTGACAGGTGGTGGCACCTGTTGCAGGACCGTGGGGGTGACCATTCACATAGAGTGAACACATACCGCAGATACCCTCGCGACAATCGTGGTCGAAGGCAATGGGCTCTTCACGTTTGTTTACCAATTGTTCGTTAAGTATGTCGAGCATCTCCAAGAATGAGGTATCGCCGGGGATATCCTTCATCTCGTATGTTGCAAATGCGCCCTTCTCTTTAGGACCTCTCTGACGCCATACTTTCAATGTAAAACTTATATTCTTATCCATTGTTTTTCGTTTTTAAGATTAGTTTTTGTAGTTACGCTGCTGTACCTTAATGTACTGATAGTTAAGGTCCTCCTTGATGAGCTCGGGCTCTTGTCCCTCGCCGGTGTATTTCCAGCATGCAACATAAGAGAAGTTCTCATCATCGCGCTTAGCCTCGCCCTCTTCGGTCTGGTGCTCCTCGCGGAAGTGACCACCGCAAGACTCCTCACGATTGAGAGCGTCGCGTGCCATAAGACGACCAATCTCGATGAAATCGAGCAGGCGGAGTGCCTTTTCGAGCTCAATGTTCAATGTGTCGGCAGAACCGGGAATGAACAACTCGCTCCAGAAGAGTTTCTCAACCTCGTCGAGTTTCTGCAATGCAACTGTCAAAGACTCTTTTGTACGCGCCATACCTACATAGTCCCACATAACGTGACCAAGCTCCTTGTGAATTGAATCTACGCTGCGACTACCCTGTATTGCCATGAGCTTGGCAATTTTGTCGGTGATAGCCTTCTCAGCAGCAACAAACTCGGGAGCGTCGGTGCTGAAACGAGGAACCTGAATCTGGTCGGAGAGATAGTTCTGGATTGTGTAAGGAAGCACAAAGTAACCATCTGCCAAGCCCTGCATAAGAGCTGAAGCACCAAGACGGTTGGCACCATGGTCACTGAAGTTAGCCTCACCAATAGCGAACAAGCCGGGAACAGAGGTCTGCAACTCATAATCTACCCAGATACCACCCATTGTGTAGTGGATAGCGGGGAATATCATCATAGGCTCTTTGTAGGGGTTGGTATCGGCAATCTCCTCATACATATCGAAGAGGTTTCCGTAACGCTGACGCACTACATCCTCGCCCAAACGCTGGATAGCATATTTGAAGTCGAGGAACACGGCAAGACCGGTGTTGTTCACGCCGTAACCTGCATCGCAACGCTCTTTTGCAGCGCGTGAAGCAACGTCACGGGGTACAAGGTTACCGAATGCGGGATAGCGACGCTCCAAGTAGAAGTCGCGGTCCTCGTCGGGAATATCGTTGGGGTGCTTCTTGCCGGCCTGCAAAGCCTTTGCATCTTCCAATTTCTTGGGAACCCATATGCGACCGTCGTTACGCAAAGACTCTGACATAAGAGTCAATTTAGACTGCTTATCGCCGTGAACGGGGATACATGTGGGGTGAATCTGTGCGTAGCAGGGGTTGGCAAACCATGCACCCTTGCGGTAGCACTGCAATGCAGCAGAACCGTTGCTACCCATAGCGTTGGTAGAAAGGAAGTATGCGTTACCATAACCACCGGTACCGATAACAACAGCGTGAGCAGCAAAACGCTCAATCTTACCGGTTACAAGGTTACGGGCAATGATACCGCGCGCACGACCGTCGATGATAACGAGGTCGAGCATCTCGTAACGTGTGAATACCTTTACAGTACCCTGGCTCACCTGATAGTTAAGAGCCGAGTATGCACCAAGGAGAAGCTGCTGACCGGTCTGGCCACGGGCATAGAATGTACGCGATACCTGAGCACCACC
>CAYRFX010000121.1:0-3687 GCA_964423665.1 uncultured Bacteroidaceae bacterium
ACTATATTCCAATAATTTCAAAGAACATTCCCCAATTTTAATGGGACAGTAGTGTAATTAATTACAAAAATAGTGCAAGCGAGCGAAATACAAAATAAATTTTGCAGTTTTTGGTGACAGAAACGTAAAAGTGGGCTCATATAGTTTACTCGCCTGCAAAGTCTGTGCCTCTGCTTCTAAGGGTTGCTATCGATAGTTACTTTATACTACAATCCCTATCATCTCCTTTTGGTACGACGGCAAGGAGATGATAACGTGATTGAGTCTATTGCCGAGAGCACCAAGAAACAGAGTCCCCAACTTTGGCAACCGAACAAAAAAAACGCTCCCAAAAAGGGAGCGCAAATACTATGGTAAATTAAAAATCTCAGATTTCCTCAATCACACTGCCGTTGAGCGACACCTTCAAATCTTTTTCAAAATTACCCTTCTCAATATTTATCTTATAAGAATCACCGGCAGGCTGCTGCAAATAATCGGCATCATCAATAAAGTAATCGGGGTAGGCCACCGCTACGGCATCTTTCACGACCTGTGGCAAAGAGGAGACCGGCGTGTCCCACTCTGTGAAAACCCACTCGCTGTTTTTTGTAAAGTAAATCTCCTTTCTCACCTCTTCGTGCACCACATCTACCTCTATGAGCCCATTGGCAGCCCATTCGGTTTCCGCAATAACCGCACCGGGATAATTTGTCTCAATGAAACTTTTCACAGCTGCGCTCAGTTCTATTGCAGGAGGGTTATCATCGTCGTTGCAGGAGGCAAACACTACTGCCGGCAAAATTAACAGGATATAAAGCACTTTTTTCATAATAGTTTTTCTTGATGGATTAGTTATCAATGTCTATAATATGGAGTTTCTTGTCGAATGTGAGCTCAAAACGATTGGAGAGTTTCACCTCATAATCATTTGAATCACGCTCTATTCTCAAGATCTTTGCATCGGGATAGTTAGCCTTCACATAATCTCTTATAGCTTGGGGAACTATCGCTGCGGGAACCTCTCCGTATCGGCAATCCACATCTTTCCAAGCACCCTTGCGATTAAATTCCAGTTTTGCCCCATTTGCAAAAACCACCTCATATGAATGCTCCAAGAAATCGCGTTCCTGCTTTGCATAAGAGATTTTAAGGGAAGCAAAATGAGTATTGATGAATGTTTGAGCCTCAGCGGGGAGCAGCTCCTTGCTGATAATTCTGTCATTATCGGCTCTTGCAGTTAAAACACTCAGTGAAAGAATCGCGGCAAATACAAATAAAATCTTTTTCATAATTTCAATTTTTAGTTGGTTTTACATTCTATTTTAACAAGCGAAAGAGAAATACTGTTTACACCCTTTCTGCATTATTTCTGATGCAAAGATTACACCCAATTCTGAAATAAAATTGAAATAAAAAAGAATTTGCGATTTTTTTATAAAAAAATTAGAAGCTGTTTCTTATTTCTGCTGCAACTTAACCGCAAACAGATGCGTGCCACCATCAAAAGAGTAGTGCACTTCTGTTTTATAATAACGTGCAATGGAGCCTACAAGTGCAAGCCCCAAGCCTGTACTGCCAGTTTTCCCGGCTTTATAAAAACGGTCGAACAGGCGTTCCTTGTCGAGCGGGTAGCTGCCACTATTAGCAAAAAGCAGACAACCTTTGTGCAAAGAGACAGATATTTTACCCCCATCGGGAGAGTGCAAAAAGGCGTTTTTCAACAAATTCGTAATAAATATTGTTGCAAGTTCCTCGTTCATGCTCACCACAAACCGTTGCGGGAGATTTACTTCGCACTCAACCCCACGTTCCGCATAAATTTCGGAATAGGTCTCAGCCTCATCTCTTATGAGAAGCGCAATATCCACATCTGCGACATCGGGGAACTGCCCGTTATCAATCTTTGCAAGCAACAGAAGAGTGCGATTGAGACGCACAAGACGGCGCAGAGATTGCTGCATTTTATTCAGTTCGGCAGCCTGTTCATCATTCAACGCGGTGTTGTCAAGCAACCACTCTATGCGGTTACCAAGCACAGCAAGCGGAGTTTGCAGCTCATGCGATGCGTTACCAAGGAACTGTTTCTGCTGTTCAAAGTAGTTCTCGGCACGCTCTATTGTACTCCTTGCCGAGTCTATCAGTTTGCGGAACTCCACCACCGACGGGGTCGCCGGGAAATTCTTCACACCCTTGCCGGGCGTGTAACGTTCCAGCCAACGGAGCAGGCTGTAAAGAGGGCGCATGCTCTTCTGAAATACAATAATTGTAGCAAGAAAAATAGTGAGCACCACAGCCGCAAAAAGCACAAGAATGTGCCAAAAGACCGATGAGAGAAGGTCCTCGCGCTCAAATGTGGGCATTGTAACCTGCAAACGATACATTGCACCATCGGCATCGGCAAAGCAGGCTGTGAGCACACGCGCTGGCTCAGTTTCCCGTTTCTCGGGAATATATACAAGCGAATCGCTGTAAACCATTGAAGGCCTCACTACCGCATCGTGCCCAAGAAATTCCAACGTGAAACTATTGTTTGAGCCATCACCCACGGCGGGCAACTCCTTGCCTGCGAGTGTGCGTCGTATTATAAGCTCGGCATACCCTTCCAAGCTATCATCGGTTTCGTCATTTATCTCCTCTACCATTGTAAAATAGAAGCCCACCGACCATAGTGCCAGAATGGGCAGCAGGGCCACAGCCATTCGCACTAAAATTGTATTCAACAGTTTCATGGTTCAGTCTCACAGAATTTATATCCAAAGCCATAGACCGCCTTCACATTGAATGTGGCACCAGCCTCGGAAAGTTTTTTTCTCAGATTCTTTATCTGCGCATACACGAATGAAAAATCATCGGCAGAATCTATGTGGTCGCCCCACACCGATTCGGCAAGCACAGCCTTATCCACAATATGCCCCGGGCGTTGCATAAAATAGAGCAAAATATCGAACTCCTTTTTCAACAGGGGAATAATATTGCCGGCAACAGCCACCCGGCGGCTCTCTATGTTAAGTTCAATATTGCCCGCAGTCATCTGCCTGGAGACAGCAGCACTGCCCCTGCGCAACACACTCTTTATGCGTGCCGACAGCTCCGCCATATAAAAAGGTTTTGCAAGATAATCATCGGCACCGAGGTCGAGCCCGGCAACCTTGTCATCAATGGAGTCACGCGCCGATATTATTATCACGCGGTCGCCCTTGTCAAGCGATTTTATATGCTCCAGCAGCTTGAGCCCGTTACCATCGGGCAACATTATATCGAGCAGGATACAATCGTAGCTGTAACCCGCAATCTTATCCTGTGCATCGAAGAAGGTTGCGGCACTCTCCACCACATACCCCTCGCCGCGCAACGCTCGACACATTATCTCGCTCAGGGAGGCATCATCTTCTATAATAAGCAGTTTCATAGTATAATTTTTGCAAAGGTTACAACACAATTCTGAAAAGAAAATGAAATTTATATACTGCCGTAGTGCTCCACCAGCTCAAAATCGAGTTGCTTGCGGTCGAGATTGGCACGGGCTATGCGCACACGCAAAGCATCGCCTATTGTATAACGCCCGTGCTTGCGCCTGCCCACAAGGCAGTAGTTGGCATCGTCAAATTCGTAATAGTCGTCTTGCAGAGTGCGTATAGGTATCATACCCTCGCACTTATTCTCATTTATTTCGGCATATATACCCCACTCTGTAACACCGCTTAT
>CAYRFX010000122.1:0-3552 GCA_964423665.1 uncultured Bacteroidaceae bacterium
AAGGGTGTAAATCTCGTAACTACTTGATTTACACCCTTTGCTGCGGAGAGGGAGGGATTCGAACCCCCGGTACCTCTCAGTACGTCGGTTTTCAAGACCGGTGCAATCGACCACTCTGCCACCTCTCCAAAAGTGTATATTTCGTTGATGAAATTGTGGTCTCTTTGTTTAACGAGTGCAAAGGTATAGCTATTTTGGGAATTGTGCAAGAAAAATGGGAAAATATTTTTGTTGTACTGTAAAAAAATGAAATTTTCTTCTCTTCGTTGTTAATATTGTATCATTTCCTTTAGTTTGTGCTTTATGAGCAGGTGTGTGATTTTTATAATGTTTATCTCGGTATTTCTTTGTGCTATGCAGGCGCAAAGCGATATTGTTCCAAAGATTATAGCACACAGAGGTGGTGCCGGTGAAGGGTTTGAAAATACACTTTCCTGTGTGGGCAGGAGCATTGCAGCCGGGGTTGCAGCGGTGGAGGTTGATGTTCGTCTCACTGCCGATGGGCATGTTGTGGTGTGCCACGATGCCACGGTAAATGCTACTACTAACGGGAAGGGGAGGATTGCAAAAATGTTGCTCACAGAGGTGCAGGCGTTGCGCATTGTTGATGAAAATGGTATTCCCACCGATGAGGCTGTTCCCACGCTTAAAGAGTTGTTGCAGTTTGTGGGAGGGCGATGCGAGGTGCTTATTGATGTCAAGCGTAGTGGTCGTGGCATTGAAAAACAGATTGTTGAAGATGTTCTTGCGTGCGATGCTACCGAATGGGTTGCGGTGCAGTCGTTCAGTGATGCTGTCCTTCGTCGCTTGCATGAGCTTGGTGCTCCTTTTCCGTTGGAAAAGCTCGTTGTGTTCAAAGTTCCTGTCCTGCCGTTTGTCTTTGATGGTACGTTACGTTTTTTCTCGTTCAAGAAGTATAGCTACATATCCTCTTTTAATGTTCACAAACGTTGCTTGTCGCGTTCTTTTGCTGCAAAAATAGGCAATAACGGGAAATGTGTCAAGGTGTGGACCTTGTGCTCGCCTTGCGACGCTCCTCGTGTGGCGGTCGATGCGGTAATAACAGATAATCCCTCACTGTGGTTGGGCAAAAAACAGTAAAATCTTTTACAATTTTGAAATTATCTTTTTGATACCTTTTTCTTTTTTTTCTGTTCATCTTTTTATTATGTGGCTCAACTTTTTGTTTGCTTGTCTTTTATTGGTGTCGATTGTCGCTGTTTTTGTATAATTTGACAATATTGCAAAAATGTTTTTCTTTATTTTTTTCTTGTAATTTATAACTCATTTTTGTAGTGGGGTAAAAATATATTTTCTTATCTTTGCAGTAAACCGCGAAGATGAAAAGCATTTTGTGGCTATATTAAGAGAAAATTAATCTATAAACTTATTAGGAATATGGAATTGAATAAAATGTTTAAAGACGGTCTTTGGAGCAAGGAGATTAATGTTGCTGATTTTGTTCATGAGAACATTACTCCCTACGAAGGCGATGCATCTTTCTTGGTAGGTCCTACAGAAAGAACAAAGAAAATTTGGGACAAATGTCTTGAGGCTCTTGCCGAGGAGCGTGCCAACAACGGCGTGCGTTCTCTTGACAATGTAACCGTGTCGACTATCACATCTCACAAAGCGGGATATATCGACAAGGAGAATGAACTTATCGTTGGTTTGCAGACCGATGAACTTTTGAAACGTGCCATCAAACCTTTCGGTGGTATCAAGGTTGTTGAGAAGGCTTGTCGCGAGAATGGTGTTGAGGTTGATGATAAGGTAAAAGAGATATTCTATCACTACCGCAAAACACACAACGATGGCGTGTTCGATGCTTATACCGATGAAATCCGTATGTATCGTTCATTGGGCTTCCTCACCGGTCTGCCCGATAACTATGCACGTGGTCGTATAATCGGTGACTACCGTCGTTTGGCTCTCTATGGTATAGATCGTCTTATCGAGGCTAAGAAAGCCGACCAGAAAGCTTTGCTCAGCCCCATGACCGATGCTACAATTCGCTTGCGCGAGGAGGTTTCTGAGCAGATTAAAGCTCTTAACGAAATGAAGATTATGGGCGAGTACTATGGTCTCGACCTTGGTCGTCCTGCAACAACAGCTCAAGAGGCTGTTCAGTGGGTTTACATGGCATATCTTGCTTCTGTTAAAGAGCTTGACGGTGCAGCCATGTCTCTTGGTAACGTATCAACATTCCTCGATATCTATATCCAGTATGACCTCGACCACGGCAATATCGATGAGACATTCGCACAGGAGCTTATCGACCAGTTTGTAATTAAATTGCGTATGGTTCGTCACTTGCGTATGCAGTCTTATAACGACATCTTCGCAGGAGACCCCACATGGATTACCGAGGCAATCGGTGGTCGTTTCAACGACGGACGTACAAAGGTTACAAAGACCTCTTTCCGTTTCTTGCAGACACTTTACAACCTTGGTCCTTCGCCCGAGCCTAACATGACAGTGCTGTGGAGTCCCGAGTTGCCCGAAGGCTTCAAGGAGTTCTGTGCAAAGGTTTCTATCGACACTTCATCTATCCAGTATGAGAACGATACCCTTATGCGCGAAGTTCGTAACTGCGACGACTACGGTATCGCATGCTGCGTATCATATCAGGCTATCGGTAAGCAGATTCAGTTCTTCGGTGCACGTTGTAACTTTGCAAAGGCTCTGTTGCTTGCTATCAACGGCGGTCGTTGCGAGAACACCGGTACACTCATTGTAAAAGATATCCCCGTTCTCTCGGGCGAGTTACTCAACTACGAGGAGGTTCTCTCTAACTACAAGAAAGTGCTTATGGAGATTGCACGCGTTTACAACGATGCAATGAACATTATCCACTATATGCACGACAAGTACTACTACGAGAAATCGCAGATGGCACTTATCGATACCAACCCCACAATCAACCTTGCTTATGGTGTTGCAGGTCTTTCTATCGTGCTCGACTCTCTCTCAGCTATCAAGTATGGTAAGGTTACAGTAAAACGTAACGAGCTAGGTCTCACCGAGGGCTTTGAGATTGAGAAAGACTTCCCCTGCTTCGGTAACGATGATGACCGTGTCGATCACCTCGGTGTCGATCTTGTTTACTTCTTCAGCGAGGAGCTAAAGAAACGTCCTATCTACAAGAATGCTCAGGCAACATTGTCATTGCTCACAATTACTTCTAACGTAATGTATGGTAAAAAGACCGGTGCTACACCCGATGGTCGTGCCAAAGGTGTTGCTTTTGCACCCGGTGCCAACCCCATGCACGGACGCGACAAGAAGGGTGCTGTTGCATCTTTGAGCTCTGTAGCAAAGCTTCGCTACCGCGACTCACAGGACGGTATCAGCAACACATTCTCTATTATCCCCAAATCACTTGGTGTTGATACAGAGACACGTATCGAGAACCTTGTTACCATGATGGACGGTTACTTCACAAAAGGTGCTCACCACCTCAATGTGAACGTGCTCAACCGCGAGATGCTCATGGACGCAATGGAACACCGGCGGGAGCAAGTTATTTGCTTAATGTCGGTCCCGATGCTA
>CAYRFX010000123.1:0-3501 GCA_964423665.1 uncultured Bacteroidaceae bacterium
GTGCTTTAAGCTCGTCGAGCGAGGGATATTCAGGGAGATAACGTTCAAAGTGTTCAGGTTTGCAGAAGGCATCAAGGTAGGTGAACACGGTGTTACCCTCAACCTTGCCCGGGTCTTGCACGCGCAAGTGGTCGGGGTCGGTGTACATACCCATAACGTGCTGGCGCAACTCCTCAGCTGTGTCGGAGAGGTAAATGCAGTTGCCCAGCGATTTACTCATCTTTGCCTTGCCATCGGTACCGGGGAGGCGCAGACAGGCAGCGTTATCGGGCAACAGGATTTCGGGCTCAACAAGTGTTTCGCCATATATTCCGTTGAAACGACGGGCAATCTCACGAGCCTGCTCAATCATAGGCTGCTGGTCCTCACCGGCAGGCACTGTGGTTGCACGGAAGGCTGTAATATCCGATGCCTGGCTGATGGGGTATGTGAAGAAACCAACGGGAATGCTGGTCTCAAAATTACGCATCTGTATCTCTGTTTTCACAGTGGGGTTACGCTGCAAACGCGACACGGTTACAAGGTTCATATAGTAGAAGGCGAGCTCGCAAAGCTCTGCTACCTGCGACTGTATGAATATGGTACTTTTTGCAGGGTCTATACCCACCGAAAGATAATCGAGTGCCACCTCAATGATATTCTGGCGCACCTTCTCGGGGTTGTCGGCATTATCGGTGAGAGCCTGCGCATCGGCTATCATTATAAAGATTTTGTCGAACATTCCCGAATTTTGCAGCTCCACGCGACGACGCAAAGAGCCCACATAGTGCCCCAAATGCAAACGACCTGTGGGGCGATCTCCTGTAAGTATTATTTTGCTCATTTTTATCTGTTTTTCTGTTTATGAGCGCGAAGATAGTAAAAATATTCCATATATCAATTAAAATGGTACATCGTTGTTCGGCAGTGGCGCACCACCAATAAAATCGACAGGCGTGCCGGCAGGCTGCTGCATATAATCGGGTACCTCGGGAGTGGTTTCGGGTACGAAGTTTGCATTCATCTTGGAACCGCGCACCACAGGAATGTCCGATGCTATGAGATTGCCCAACGACTCATCGTCCATATTCATGAAACGGGCATACTCCTTGCGGAAAGTGAGGCGCACATCGCCCGTTGCACCGTTACGATGCTTGGCAATGATGATTTCCGCCTTGTTGCGCCAGTCGAAGTCGCCATCCTTGTATATGTGGAAATATTCGGGGCGGTTCACGAACAATACAATATCGGCATCCTGCTCAATGGCTCCCGACTCGCGAAGGTCGCTCAACTGCGGGCGCTTACCCTCTACACCCTCGCGACCTTCAAGGTTACGGTTGAGCTGGCTGAGCGCCATAATGGGGATATTAAGTTCCTTTGCCAAGCCTTTGAGCGAGCGCGAGATGGTACTGATTTCCTCTTGACGGCTGCCCTTGCCCACATTGGCTGTCATCAGCTGCAAGTAGTCGATAAAGAGCATCTTCACGCCGTGTTCGCGCACCATGCGACGCGCTTTTGTACGCAACTCAAATACCGACAGCTGCGGGGTGTCATCTACATAAATAGGTGCATTTTCAAGCGCAACAATCTTGCTGTCGAGCTGCCCCCACTCATATTTCTCGAGGCGACCGCTTTTGATTTTATCGCCCGAAATCTGGCACACGTTACAGATGAGACGGTTCACAAGCTGCACATTACCCATCTCAAGAGAGAACATTCCCACGGGGATTCCTTGATCGACTGCCATATTGCGCACAAGTGAAAGGGCAAACGCTGTTTTTCCCATCGCGGGACGGGCTGCAAGGATTATAAGGTCGGTATTCTGCCAGCCCGAGGTCATCTTGTCGAGGTCGGTGAAACCGGTGCTCAATCCGCTGATACCGCTCGTATTCTGCGATGCCTTTTGAATGGCAGCGTATGCATCTTTCAGCACACCGCTCACGGGGGTAAAATCGCGTTTCATATTGTGACGCGATATCTCAAAGAGCTCGCTTTCTGCCTGTTGCATAAGTTCCTCAACATCCTGCGTCTCGTCAAACGCCTGCACCTGTGTCTTGCTGGTAAATTTTATGAGGTCGCGGGCGAGTTTCTTTTGTGCAATAATATTGGCGTGATACTCGATATTTACCGATGACACCACCCTGCTCGTAAGCTGAGCAATATATACCGGACCGCCTACATCTTCAAGGTCGCCCTTGCTGCGCAGATATTCTGTAACAGTGAGGATATCTATGGGGCGATCGTTGAGGTCCATCTCCTGTATAGCCTTGAACAGCAGATGGTTGCGCTTGTCGTAGAACGATTCGGGTTTAAGAATGTCGCCCAAGCGACCAATGGCGTCGCTGTCTATCATAAGTGCACCGAGCACTGCCTCTTCGAGTTCCAATGCCTGTGGCTGCACATGACCATACTCACTCATTGCCGGGGTTGCCGCCTGGCGGCTGCGTGTTTTTCTTTTCGGTATATTGGTATCTTCCATAATCACATTTGCAAAATCGGTTGCGAAGATAACGGGTTTTATCCTCCTTGCAAAGTTTTTCTCTTTTTGCTTTTCAACAAGGAAGAGGTATTTATTAACAAGAATGAGGCTGCTAAAAATAGCAGCCCCATTTGGGTTTGTCATAATATACAAACCGCCACTACGTTATGAAACTAAATCTATTTACTGTTTATTGAACTCTACTCCTATAATATAATAGTGAGGCGAATCCTTCAAAAGTGAAGAGGTCATATCTCTTGTGAGTTCGCTATCGCCGCAAAAGCGATAGATATTGTGCTTGGCATCCCACCAGAATGAGCCATACATCAGAAGCGGTATAAATGTGCCGGTGGCAAATTGTTCTTCCTTAAATTCGCGGAAAGCATATTTGATAAAATTGCGGCTCTTATTATCGGCACGTTCATTATCCATACGAACATCGCGCAATACCACCCTGTGGCCCGATTGTGCCAACGGTTCTTTACCGTACACACGAAATATTATATTCTGCAAGCTATCGTTCTCCAGCGGTGTAAAGCCTATTTGGAACTTTGTGGCGAGCCTGAATATTCCGTTGGCAGCATCCTCGGCAATGCCATCGGCTATTGCTTGGGCGCGGTCGGCTTCATCAAAATCGGCAAGCATATAACGGTTGGTACGCACCCCTATGCGCTTGTCTTTATCTTTCAAATGCTCACCGCCGGCATATTCGCGAATGGTAAATGTGATATTATATGTCGTATCCTTCAACAAGGAGATATCGTAGCAGAACACATTATACCCCGCCTTCTGCAACAGTGGCAGGTAATCATTGAATGTAGCATCGTTTTTTTTGATTTCCTGTGCATAACCGCTTGCACACAGGGCAAATAATAGAAGCGGTAATAGAAGAAGTTTTTTCATTGTTTTTTGTGTTTATATGGTTTTTGGTAATTAGAACTATTACATTGCTTTTATAAGGTTTTCAAAACCATTGAAGTTGCGCGGGTCGGCATTGACATCGAGCACGTTACCATTGCGATCAATGAGCCTGTATGTGGGAT
>CAYRFX010000124.1:0-3462 GCA_964423665.1 uncultured Bacteroidaceae bacterium
CCTCCTTTCTCTTGGGGATATAGTGGAAAGAAATTTGGGGAGATTTACAAGAATGGTTCTATGTCTTTCATATATAAACTTCGCAGAGTTTTATAGAAACAAAAGAAAACCACCTAAAATCTGTGGAGATTAGGTGGTTTGAGAGAGTAAATAATTGATTGGCAATAAATTGTAGCCAAATGTTAAAAATTCACAACGAGTAGGGTAAACTCATATAAACTTACCATTTATATTATTTTCGCAAAGTAACAGAGGCTTAGTACATTATTTTCTCTGCAAACTAAAAAAATAAATCTCAAATAAATAATATATATGCAGTTACAACGACTAATATCAATACTCATCATTCTGCTCTTTGCAACAGGTACCCTCACGGCACAAACTGCCAAAAAGAACAAGAAAGAAGATGTTATAGTGATGCCGCAATATCCCGGAGGGCACGAAAAAATGTTGGAATACCTTTTCGTTGCAGCCAATTACCCCGATGACGCATACGAAAAATATGAAACAGGTGAGGTGCTTGTGGGTTTCACTGTGGAAGCCGATGGATATATTTCAATAGCACAAGTGCTTAAAGGTGTTTCCCCTTCACTCGATGCCGAAGCAGTGCGTATGGTAAAAAGTATGCCCAAGTGGATACCCGGCACAAGAAACGGGAAACCTGTTCGTGCCGAACTATCCATTCCCATAAACTTCAAGCTGATAAACAAAACCCATTACTATAATGCAAAGGCGAAAGAGAGGGATATTTCCAAAATGAAAGCTCGTGAAAAACGCCGAGAAGCAAAGTGGTGGACAGGGGAGTAATACGGCTCCCAATCTGTTTGAGATACGTTTTTCAAAAGAACAAAACTCTTTAGGTATAAGAGTTTTGTTCTTTTCTTATTTTCAACTATCTTCGCAATATAAACAAAAGTATTCTGACAGCCGGGCTGTGCCGGTCCTCAGAATTGCTATATAATAAGGTTAAGAGATATGGAGAACGATATTATAAAGGGCAGGGTGGAGGCTCTGCGGGCGTATATGCGCGAGAATGGTCTTGCTGCGTTCATAGTTGTCAGCAGTGATGCGCATAGTAGTGAATATGTTGCCGATTGTTGGAAGGCTCGCGAGTGGCTCACCGGCTTTGATGGTTCTGCGGGAACGGCTGTCGTAACACTTTCTGATGCTCGTTTGTGGACCGATTCTCGTTATTGGCTTGCTGCCGAAAGCTCGCTTGCGGGTACCGGCTTCTCATTGATGAAAGATGGTGATAGTGGCACTCCTTCAATAACAGAATGGCTCTGTTCTACATTGGAGCAGGGGAGTGTGGTCGGCGTAGATGGTACAGTTTGTTCTATAGCCGAGGCAAAAGAGTGGGCTGCAGTTCTTGCCAATTCAGGTCTCTTGCTTACTACATCACATAATCCGTTCGATTATATATGGGAAAACCGTCCATCTGTTCCGGTTGGCAAGGCTGTTGTAATGTCTTGCGAGGTTTGTGGTGAGAGTGTGGAACGCAAGCTCTGCAAATTGCGTGAACAACTTGCTGCTAATGGTGCAGCAGGAATGCTGGTAACAATGCTCGATGAGGTTGCATGGCTCACAAATCTGCGTGGCACCGATGTTGATTATAACCCTGTGGTGGTATCGTATCTCCTTGTTACGGCTGCAGATGCGAAACTGTTTATATTGCCCCGAAAACTCACACCCGAGGTTGAAGCCCACCTTGCAGCTGCCAATATCTCAATCGCTCATTATAATGATGTGTGGCAAGCTCTTGAAGACTACAAGGGTGAAACAATCCTTTTGCAACCCTCGCGTTGCAATGCAGCTGTGTTAGAACATCTTCCTTCAGCCTGCACGCCTCTTTTCAAGGACTCTCCCGTAGCTGCCATGAAAGCGGTGAAAAACAGTGTGGAGATTGCCGGTTTCAAGCAGGCTATGATAGCCGAGGGTGTTGCAATGGTAAAACTGCTTCATTGGTTGCGACCGGCAGTAGAGAAAGGCGGTGTTACAGAACTTGATGTGGATAATCATCTTACTGCCTTTCGCAGCGAGGATTCTCGTTTCGCAGGTCTCAGCTTTGCGACAATTGCAGCATATGGTTCCAATGCCGCGATAGTTCATTATGAGCCTGCGGAAGAGAGCAATGCTCTTTTGCAACCGCGTGGCTTTCTGCTGCTCGACTGTGGAGGGCAATACACTTGTGGCACTACCGATATTACCCGTACAATACCCCTTGGCCCGTTGAGCGACGATGAGCGTCGCTGTTACACGTTAGTGTTGCGTGGTCACATATCGCTTGCGATGGCAAAATTCCCCATCGGCACATGTGGAACGCAATTAGATGTTCTTGCCCGTCAATGGTTGTGGCAACAGGGTGAAAACTATCTGCATGGCACAGGACACGGGGTAGGGCACTACCTCAACGTGCACGAAGGTCCACATCAGATAAGAATGAACAATATGCCGGCTCCTCTTCTTCCGGGTGTAACGGTAACCAATGAGCCCGGTCTCTATAAAGCAGGTCGTTACGGCATACGCATTGAAAATACAATGCTTGTGACAGAGGCTCTTGAAACAGAGTTTGGCAAATTCTGCGCAATGGAGCCGCTTACCTTGTGTCCGATTGATACAACAGCTATCATACCCGAGCTGCTTGGTGTAGATGCAATATCATATCTTAATGAGTATCATAAAATGGTATATGAGACACTGTCACCGCACCTGAGTGGCGAGTTTCTTGAGTATCTCGAAAAGGCTTGTGCTCCCATTTAATATGCGAACAGCTTTTGCAATATTTGTAACTCTGTTCCTTGTCTCCTGTGGTGGCAAGGTTGGTGATGTTACTCACTCTGTAGAATTGATTGCCCACGCCGGTGGCAATGCGGGTGGTCATGTATATACAAACTCACGAGAGGCTCTTGAACAATCCTTGCAAAACGGTTATCGTTACATAGAATTCGATCTTCTCTTTACTGCCGACAGTGTGCTTGTGGCTGCGCACGATTGGGAGGATTTTAACCGTCGTACCGGGGCTGCTCATAAAGGTTCAACGGCTCCCACATACGAAGAGTTCAAAGCACGCCGCATAGATGGCACATTAACCCCATTGTCGGCGGCAGAGATAAACGAGGTGTTCGAAAAGGATACAGCAATATATCTTGTAACCGATAAAATATCTTCTCCCACGTTGCTCACACGCAACTTCCCTCATCTGAAACAGCGCATGGTGGTAGAGGCTTTCAATTATAGCGACTATTCGGCACTGCGTAGCGAGGGTTATCATCGGGTGTTCTACTCTTGTATGGCTTCCGATATAAAAACGGCTCTTGTGAAACATATATTGCTACACCGCCTTTTTGCCGGTCCGCAAATAGAGTGGATAACAATGTATGCAGGTGCACTCGATAATATCGCGTTCCGCATTATTGACGCTCTTGCGCAATTCAATATTGCGCTTTTCACTATAAACGACCC
>CAYRFX010000125.1:0-3419 GCA_964423665.1 uncultured Bacteroidaceae bacterium
TGGAGACAAGCGCAAACCCTTATATCCTCTCAATGGGCAGCGAGGAGACAGCCACACAACGTTTGAACCTTGCTCAGGCATTTAACCCCATAGGATCGTTGCTGGGCATGTATGTAGCGATGAACTTTATACAGGCAAAGCTTAACCCGCTGAGCACAAGCGAGAGAGCATTGCTGAACAATGCCGATTTTGAAGCAGTGAAGGCAGCCGACCTCGACATACTCACTACTCCCTATCTTGCAATAGGAATTGTCATTGCAATAATCTTTGTGCTCATATTTCTTGTAAGAATGCCAAAGAACGGAGACAAGGAGACAAGCATAAACCTTATTCCCACATTCAAGAGACTTGCAGGAATAAGCAACTACCGCGAGGGAGTTATTGCACAGTTCTTCTATGTAGGAGTGCAGACAATGTGCTGGACCTTTATCATTCAATATGGCACACACATCTTCATGCTCGACGGAATGGACGAGAGAGCCGCCGAGGTTCTCTCGCAAAGATACAACATCATTGCCATGGTAATATTCTGTTGCAGCCGTTTCATCTGCACATTCCTGCTGCGCTTCATTAAACCCGGATTATTGCTCACCGTGCTTGCCGTTTGCGGTTGCGCCCTCACCATGGGAGTAATATTCTTTGAGAATGTTTATGGACTATACTGCCTCGTAGCCATCTCAGCCTGCATGTCGTTGATGTTCCCCACGATATACGGCATAGCACTGCGCGGGCTGGGCGAGGACGCAAAATTCGGAGCCGCCGGTCTCATTATGGCAATCCTCGGAGGCTCGGTTCTTCCCCCGTTGCAAGCTGCGATTATTGACAAAGGAACAATATGCGATATGCCTGCAACACACTTCTCGTTTATCCTCCCGCTTATATGCTTTGTGGTAATAACCATATACGGCTACCGCACCAACAAACGATTTGCAAAAGCCGACTGACATAAACGCAAAAACTACGCCACAGCGTAGTTTTTGCGTTTATTATATCCCGTTTAACACATCTTAAACATATAATGCACTATCTTTGCTTCACAAAAAGAAGAATATGAGAATAAGCATCATTACAACCATACTGCTTTTAACTATGCAACAGGGCCTTGCACAAAGCTATGCCGAATTGTGTGAAAGCGGGCGTAAATATCTTGAACTGGGAGAATACAAAAAAGCAGCCGAAGCCTTTTCAAGAGCAAACAGCGCAGCAAAAAACAGCAACGAGCAGCTCTACACGCTCTCTAATATGGGACAAGCACAAAGCAAGATGAACAAACATGAGCAAGCAGCCGAGAACTTCAGGAAAGCACTGACCATATCCCCCGAATCGCCCACACTCCTATTGCAACGCGGCAACTCACTGCTGCAGATTGACAGCACCGAGAAGGCAATAGAGTGTTACGACAAGATATTAAACACCTACCCCGCCAACCGCGAGGCACGCTTTTTTAGAGCATACGCACACAGCCTGCTCAAACATAACAAAGAGAGCAAACTCGATTATATAAAACTCATCAATGCAAACTCCGCCGACAAGGAAGCAAGGCTGGGGCTTGCCGTGCTATACCAGCGTGAGGGAAACATCAACGAAAGCCTTATGATGCTTGAAACACTCATTGAAGAGTACCCTGAGGAGCCCGAACTCTACATTGCACGTTGCAACCTTGAGCGCGAACAGGGGCAAACCGAGCTTGCACTGCAAGATGCCAGGAAAGCCATTGAGCTATCACCACAAAATGCAGCCTACCGCATAACGGAAGCCGAACTGCTGCAAAAACTGGGGCGCAAGGAAGCCGCTCAAAAAAGCCGCAATATTGCCACAAGAATCACAACAACTCAAAAATAGACTTTTCCTTTTCGGGGTGCAAAACAGGCTGTTCGTTGATTTTTTCAAAAGGTACGATACTTTTCAAAGAATCCGTTCCATTATCTGTTAAAAAATATTGTATATTTGCGGTAACAGCAAATATCAATTTTTGAGAAACATGACAGAAAAGATTGCAAAACCCTACAACATAAAGGAGAAAAACGAAAAGAACGCATTATACCGTTCCCTGATACGCGCAGAACTCGCCGATGAGTTGCACGAAAAGATACTGAGCCTCATCGTCATAGAGAAACGATATCGGGATAAGGATTTTTCGGCAAAACAGCTTGCCGAGGAACTGAACACCAACACACGTTACATCTCGGCTGTCATAAATTCCCGATTCAAGACAAATTTCTCGTGCCTTGTAAACGAATATCGCATCAAAGAGGCGTTGCACTACATGACCGACAAGAGATACAGCCACCTGACAATAGAGGCAATAGGCACGGCAGTAGGCTTTGCCAACAGACAGTCGTTCTACGCATCATTCTACCGCATAATGAACGAAACACCTAACAGTTACAGAAAGCGCAACGCTCCTGTAAAATAACACCACTATACATGAGTGAGAATTTACACGAAACAACCAAGAAGATAAAACAGAGCCTGCGCCTCGCGATGAACGGCATAGTATCGGCATTGCAACGCCGCCAAGGGCTCAACTATAAAATCAACTTCGGAGTAGAGATTCCTCGTCTGAAAGAGATTGCCGGGCAATACAACAAAAGCGAAGAACTTGCCACAGCCCTGTGGCAGGAAAATATAAGAGAATGCAAGCTGCTTGCAATATTCCTGTTACCGCAAGAAAGCTATGCCACGGTTGCCGACAAATGGATTGCCGAGACCCCGTTTACCGAGATTGCCGACCATCTTGCCATGAACATTCTATGCAAGCTGCCCGACGTTGCTGCCAAAGCCATGCAGTGGAACTGCAACCCCGCAGGGCTGCACAGATATTGCGGTTACCTCACCCTTGCACATCTTGCCCGAAAAGGTTTTGTACTCACCCCTGCACAAGAAGAGCTCTTCTGCAAACAGATTGCCGAAGTTTTTGATACCGACGGGCACTCCATCATCAAACAATGCGCAGAAAAAGCCCTCATCGGGTATATTGGCGAGGAGGAGAAGAGAAGCACACGGCTACTTGCCTTCGCGGCACCGGACAGCAATCTTGCCACTTGCATAAAAGAGTTAATGCAGGATTTTTAATTCTCCACAGCAACCTTATAACACATTTTCACGCAAAGTATAATAAAAAAAATGTATATACCCCTCTTATTACAAAAAAAAGAGGTAACTTTGTGTGCTATGCTTACCAAAGATGAACAGCTATAACAACGACGATACAATAGTGCAAATCTTTACCGATTACTTAAAGGTAAACAAGATGCGTTGTACCCCCGAACGTTATGCTATTCTCAGAGCCATATATTCCATAAACGGCAGCTTTGATATAGAAACCTTGCTGCACATAATGGAGGAGAAAGAAAAATTCAGAGTGAGCCGTGCAACCATATACAATACAATTTCGTTACTTATCAGCGCAAACCTTG
>CAYRFX010000126.1:0-3142 GCA_964423665.1 uncultured Bacteroidaceae bacterium
CTTTGAGGGGGTAGTGGCCGTTGGGTCGTGTGAGTTCGAGTCTCATCTTCTTCACTCTTAAAGTTTTCAATATTTGAGTTAATCGCGGAATTTTCTTAGCTGATTATAGCGGAAAATCTCGCGTTTATTTTTTTATAGTCTGAGCCTGATTTTTTTCTTTGCTGCATTTCTTAAAATGAATAATGATACCCGGGATATACGCGATGTGGTGTTGTGTTCGACGGAGATTTCCGAATTTCAACGTCGTGTCTATCTGGCTCTGCTTGATGTACCCAAAGGAACGGTTATTACTTATGGTGATTTGGCGAGGCGCATCGGGTGTCGCAGTGCTCAAGCGGTGGGGCAGGCGCTAAAATGCAATCCTTTTGCTCCTGCAGTGCCTTGTCACCGTGTTGTTGCGTCAGATGGAGGATTAGGTGGGTATTGTGGTGAACGTAGTGGTGAGATGATAGAGCGTAAGCTTGAATTGCTGAAAAAGGAAAAGTTGTAGTTTGTTTATTTTGTACTCTTTTTTTTGAGGGATTGGCTTTTGCGTGGTGTTTGATATAATTTCTGTTTAACCGTTTTGTGATAATTGTAAAAAACACTATCTTTGCACCACCTAAAAACCTTAAAAGACAATTAAATACCATAGCGTTGTTCATTTGTCTCAAAAAGACGAAGGGGCGGGGAGTTGTTCCTTGCTTTGTATTACGTTTGTTGATTGCTAAGCTATTAACTTTCTTTTTGTATGGATAGTTGCATCGTTTCTTTTTTGTGCACCCATTGTTGTTCTTAGGTGGTTAGGGGTGGAATGAATATACAATAACTAAACAATATAACACAAAACAAGACATTATGAAGAAATTTTTACTTTCACTTTTTGCTCTGCTTGCCACGGTGGGAGCATGGGCGCAGACAGAGTACACGCTTAATTTGGGTACAACACAATTTGCAAATGGAGCTTCTACTTATAGTTATCACGGAAGTACTACCAGTGGAAGTTGGTATGGAAAGTTGGTTACCTCCACAACACCTGCGGTAACAATTGAAAGTACAGATGCTGCAGCTAATAATATCGGATATTCAAGTAATCGTCCTTGGTTAAAAGCGGGATATACATATAATATTACTATAGCCGAGGGGTATGAGATTGTAGGCTATACATTGACCACTCAAAGTACAAGCTCGGGTTATTCCGGTACATTTACATATACAACATCAACAGGTACAGGTACGAGTGAAGCGCAAGTTGTAAACCAAAATAAGCAAATAACTGTTGATGGTCTGAATGTTGCTCAAATTGAAATAACGATTGATGGTGAGGCTACAAACAGTAATTATGGTATATTGCTTCCTTCTTTGAGTATAACGTATATTTATAAAGATGCTCCTACAGAGATTACTTATACTCTTATAGATGTTTTGGGGAATGAGTATCGCGGAACGTACGAAGGTGTTTTAGGGCTTCAGCGACCTGAAATTTCCGGTGTAAATGGTTATACATTGACTGACGAGAAGTGGGGTGAAGGCACTTATGAGGCTGTTATCAACTTTCCCTTCAGTATTTCAAGTGTAAGTGAGGCTTTCCCAACGATGATTGGTTCATTTGGCTCTGAAAATTACAGATGGTATGCCGATGGTACAGGTATAAAGACCAAGAAAGAGACTGCGGCGACCAGTGCCAATGTGTTGGCTCACATGTGGGCGATATATCCTTTGTTTAGTGATGGTGCCTTTACTTTTACAATTAAGAATATGCTGACAGGGACATATATTTATAGTACCTCCGCTTCAAATTCTCATGATGCCGGTGCTGTAGTATTGTCGGAGACGGCTTCGTCTCTTACGTTTGAGGCTGATAATCGTTTTAAGCTTTCTACCGATAAGTATCTTTCTTGTAATTCCACAAGTGGAGATGTTGGTACTGTACAGAATATTGGAACGTGGGATGGACATAGTGGTTGTAATCTTTATTTTGGTGGTGTGTCATTTGAATACACCATCGGCTCTGCCGGTTACGCCACTCTCTGCTCTCCTGTTGATGGTGTAACTTCAAATGTTACCACTTATATTATAACAACAGATGGTGTTCATGATGGTTATGTTACTTTGACTGAAAATGAAGGTATTATTGCCAATGAAGGTTTTATTGTTAAAGGTGACCCCGGTACATATACCTTAAGTGCTGCGGTGGTCAATAAAACATGGGGTGATAGTAATTTGCTCAAGGGTTCTTCTGTAAATAAATATATAGAGGGTAGTGCTTATGTCTTGTCAATGCAAGGAGAAGAAGTTGGACTTTACAAGGCTGAATTGAATAAAGACGCAAGTGGCGCAGAGGGAGATACTCACTTCCTTAATAATGCTGGTAAGGCTTATCTCCCCGCAAGTGCAGTTCTCTTTGGTGCTCGTTCTCTTCGATTCGACTTTGGTTCTATGACCGGTATCGAGGAAGTGAAGAATGAAAATGATAATGTTAAGGCTGTGGTGTATGACCTTGCCGGTCGTCGTGTTCAGAGTATGCAGAAGGGTATCTTTATCGTGAACGGAAAGAAAGTTGCGATTAAGTGAGAGGAACAGCAAACAAGTTTACTTGATTTGTGTTCCCGAACGCCAGCAACTTCGCCGCAGGCAAAAACGTGATTAAGTGAGAGGAACAGCAAACAAGTTTACTTGATTTGTGTTCCCGAACGCCAGCAACTTCGCCGCAGGCAAAAACGCGATTAAGTGAGAGGAACAGCAAACAAGTTTACTTGATTCGTGTTCCCGAACGCCAGCAACTTCGCCGCAGGCAAAAACGTGATTAAGTGAGAGGAGCAGCAAACAAGTTTGCCCTGATAAAACACTTAGCCGTGGTGCAATTGCACCACGGCTAAGTGTTTTATTGTCCTTTTTGTGAGCAAGCTCCCAATAGGATATTGTTTTTTCTTGGGGGATTGGCTTTGCCTATCCCCTTGGTTGTTCCTTTGTAAGAAATTAGGAATCGCCTGTCGGCGTTTCTGCTAATTTTCTTTTTATTTCGTCAGCTGGCAAGCATGCTTTCCGCTGTCGCAAAAAGAAAATTAGGAAACAATTTTCATTGTTTCCTAATTTCTTGCGGAGAGGGAGGCTCCAGAACTTACGAAGTCATAGAAAATCACAAAATTTCAATTCGTTGTAA
>CAYRFX010000127.1:0-3132 GCA_964423665.1 uncultured Bacteroidaceae bacterium
ATCAGGTAGTAAAACAAAGCCGGACCAAAAATGCTTTTGACCCGGCCTCTTTTTTATTTGTGGTATATGACGCAAGATACAATCAATATGCTCTTGCAAAGAGAACTCTTCTTGCCGAGGGCTTTCCTGTAACCATACAGGTTCCGGGTGTGGTGTCGCCGTCAAGCGGAATACAGCGTATCGTAGCTTTTGTTTCTGCTTTTATAAGCTCCTCGGTTTCGGGTGTTCCGTCCCAGTGCGCAAGTATAAAGCCGCCTTTCTCAATCTCGGTCTTGAACTCCTCGTATGTCTCAACTGTGCGTGTGCAAGCCTCGCGCATGGCAAGTGCCTTGCTGTGCAGGTTCTTTTGAATCTCGTCGAGCAGGTTTTTAACATACTCGGTTATTCCCTCAATGGAGCGTGTCTCTTTCTCCAAAGTGTCGCGGCGCATAACCTCCACAGTGCCGTTCTCGATGTCGCGGGCACCGAGTACTAATCGTACAGGTACGCCCTTGAGCTCGTACTCTGCAAATTTGAATCCGGGGCGACGGTTGTCGGCATCGTCGAATTTTACACTGATTCCTAATGCTTTCAACTCCTTCATGATAGGCTCTATGGTGTCGGCAACCTTTTGCAACTGCTCTGCATTCTTGTAGATGGGTACAATTACCACCTGAATGGGTGCAAGTGCGGGCGGCAACACCAATCCGTTATCGTCGGAGTGAGTCATTATGAGTGCGCCCATAAGGCGTGTAGATACACCCCAAGATGATGCCCACACATAATCGAGATTGTTGTTCTTGTCAACAAACTGCACATTGAATGCCTTTGCAAAGTTCTGTCCCAGGAAGTGTGATGTGCCACACTGCAAAGCTTTGCCGTCCTGCATCATACCCTCGATAGTGTATGTGTCGAGTGCGCCGGCAAATCGCTCGTTTGCCGATTTTACTCCCATAATAACGGGCAATGCCATATAGTTATGGGCAAAATCGTTATAAACATGGAGCATGGTTTTTGTCTCTTCTTCTGCCTCTTCGCGTGTGGCAAATCCGCAGTGTCCCTCTTGCCACAAGAACTCTGCTGTGCGCAGGAACAGGCGTGTGCGCATCTCCCAGCGCATTACATTTGCCCACTGGTTCACTTTGATGGGGAGGTCGCGGTACGATTGTATCCAGTTTTTATATGTGCTCCATATGATAGTTTCAGATGTGGGGCGTATAATCATCTCTTCCTCGAGCTTTGCTGCGGGGTCCACAATGACACCGCTGCCATCGGGAGCGTTCTTCAAACGGTAATGGGTAACTACGGCACACTCCTTTGCAAAACCTTCTACATGGTCTGCCTCACGGCTGAGGAACGATTTGGGGATAAGAAGAGGAAAGTATGCGTTTTGATGTCCGGTCTCTTTGAACATATCATCGAGGATACGTTGCATCTTTTCCCAAATGGCATAGCCATAGGGCTTTATAACCATACAGCCTCTCACGGGTGATTGCTCTGCAAGGTCTGCCTTCAGTACAAGGTCGTTGTACCACTGCGAGTAGCTTTCGCTACGCTTTGTTAGTTCTTTTAATTCTGCCATATATAAGTATTGTTTATTGCTCTTGTTCTTGTATTTGGGTGCAAAGATAGTGCAGATGAACGAAACGTGAACTTATTTGCAAGTTTCACGGCTTGTGCGGCCTATCTTTGCAGTTTGCCACAAAAATACAAAAATATATTTATATATTATTCTATTCTTTTGTCGTTTCGCCTCTATTTTCTTCTTTTTTCGGGTCGGAGCAACGAAAAACAGCTGTTTAATGCTGTATATCTCCAAGAAATATTTAACTTTGCCCTCTGTTAAGGGGGTATGCTGCAGATGTGCGGTTATACTCTCTCTGTATATATGTGAATTTTGATAATCAATTAATATAATAAGTTTATGAAATTTAATTTCCTTAAATCATTTGTGATTGTTCTGTGCTCGGCATTGGTTCTGAGCGGTTGTTCTACAATGAATAACACAGCAAAAGGTAGTATGATAGGTGCTGCCGGTGGTGCGGCTCTCGGTCTGTTGGTTGGTCATCTTGCCGGTAACAAGGCTATAGGTGCAGCGGTGGGTACTGCTGTTGGTGCCGGTGCCGGTGCTGTTATCGGTAACAGAATGGACAAGGCTGCTGCTGCGGCTTCTGAAATTGAAAATGCAACTGTTGAGACTATTACCGATGCCAATAACCTCACAGCCGTTAAGGTTACATTCAACTCGGGCGTTTTGTTTGCAACAAATAAATCGGAGCTTAACAATGCTGTAAAGGCAGACCTTGCACAGTTTGCAAAGGTGTTAAAGACATATAGTGATGCCGATGTTGCAATCTTCGGGCACACAGACAGCACCGGTAACGATGCTATCAACAACCCTCTTTCTGTGAACAGAGCTTCTGCTGTTGCAAGCTATTTGATGGGGCAGGGTGTTGCCACATCGCAGATTAAGACAGTTGAGGGATATGGCTCAAAGCAGCCGATTGCCGACAACTCAACCGTTGAGGGTAGAAAGCAGAACCGCCGTGTGGAGATTTATCTCTATGCCAGCCAGGCAATGATTGAGGCTGCCAATAACGGAACTTTGAAATAAAAGATTCATAGAGCAGAATAAAACAAAAAGCTATGCACTCATCAAAAGTGCATAGCTTTTTGTTTTATTCTGCTCTGAATACCCTTATCCCAGTATGGCTCTTCTTGTCTTTCTGATATTCGTAAAGTGTTTTATTATCTCTTATGACTTCTTCCCTTGCGCTTGATGCGTGTAAAAGATGCAACTCCCCGTCTCTAAAAAAGGCGATACCCATGTGAACAACATCAAGCCCTTTGATGTTTGTGGTCAGTGCTATAATGTCTCCCTCTTGCACGGGCAGTTTGTTTGCTGCAAGGCTTAGCCTCTCTTTGGGTATAAACTTTGCAGTGGTGCCACACAGCGGCTTTTCCCATCTCTTTATCTCCTTTATCAGCAGGCTGTCCTCTTTCAAAGGTTTGTAGCTTGCCGGGTGGCTGCTCATGAAATGCAGGTCTATTTGCAGCTCTTTTCCCAAAGTGCCGTAGTCAATCTCTTTTATAAAATGTTGTTTGGCGGTGTCGGCAATCCATTGGCTTATATAGTGCAGGCGGCTTGCATAT
>CAYRFX010000128.1:0-3117 GCA_964423665.1 uncultured Bacteroidaceae bacterium
CGGGGACACAAGGATTTTCAGTCCTTTGCTCTACCAACTGAGCTATGGCACCTTGGTTTTGCGAGTGCAAATGTATGGCAAATTTTCGTAACCAGCAAATATTTTGCAAGAAAAGTGCAGATTTTTCAAAAAATTCTTGTTTTTTGTACGAAATACCGCAAATATCGCTTATCTTTGCAGTGCAATCCTTTCAAAAGAGGGGGAGCACGAGTATTGAAAATTCTTTATGCGAAATTAGCTCAGTGGTAGAGCATTGGCTTCCCAAGCCGAGGGTCGTGGGTTCGAATCCCATATTTCGCTCAATTTTGTGTGTACGGAATGTAGCGCAGTTGGTAGCGCACTACGTTCGGGACGTAGGGGTCGGGCGTTCGAGTCGCCTCATTCCGACAAAAAGCGACAAACGGTGAAAATCGTTTGTCGCTTTTTCTTTTCTGTCGCTGTAAGTGCTTGAAAACAAACGCATAATCTTGAGCATTTCGTTCTCTTTTTCTGCTCGATAATTGGTACTTGCGACAATTATGATGATTGGTATAAGGAAGTGGATTTTGCACTACTTTGTGCTCAATTCCTTCACTGCAAGCTTGGCATTTTCGGAATATTCCGGGCTGTTGGAATCTGCTACTATGCGGTAATATTTAAGTGCGTTTTGTTTGTCGCCCATTTTTTCATAGATATTGGCAATGTTGTTTGTTATCAACACGTCGTCGGATGCGTGTTCTCTTGCAGAAAGGCACCATTGAAGTGCCGATGGCAAGTCGCCCGACAAAAACCTCGCAGTCCCCTTATCGGTTAGAAATATTGCATCTTGGGGATAATGACGTATGGAAGCATCTATCATTTTTTCTGCCGAAGCCAAATCACCGTCATTAATCAGCTGCACGAAATATGTTTGCACGCAATCCCTCAGATAGGATATGCCTTCTGTTTCTATCGGCTCGTCAAGGGCGCCTGTCCATTTGTTTTGATTGGCGACGGATTGCTCCAATGCTGATGCCAGCTCTTGCACGGCCAATGTATTCTCCTTCATTTTAAGATGCAGTGCCACTTTTCCTAATCTCAAATCTATTCTGTGGGGATGGCGGGCTATTCCATCTGCCAATATTGCTTGGGCTGCGGTTACTCTTGCCGAATCGACCTGCGACACCGAATACATATAGACTTCCTCTCCCAACGAATCTTTCATTACATAGTATTCCCTTCCGTCAGTGGGTTTTTCCTGTGAGAGCGCCACCATCTCTTTCACTGCATTCATGTAATAATAGTTTGCCCGCACCGAGAAGAGTTCGGCATCATCGGGGTAGGATTTTTCCCATTCAACAATGAGCGATGCTACGGCAGCGCTGTCGCGTTGGGATGCGGCGCTGTCGAACATATCATACATCTCTTTTCTTGTCTGTGCAAAAACGGTGGAGATAAGAAATACAACTGAAAGCACTGATAACAGACGATTCATGGCAGATTATTTGAGGTTATACATTATTATTTCTGCGCAACGGTTGCAAACCACATTTCGTTCTCTCTGCGAGCGGCAAAAACAGAGTTGAAGCGTGCAGCTGCAAGCGAATATTTTATACCATAGAAACGGCGGGCTTTTGCAGGGCACACCACTATGCAACGACCACATTTTATACATTTTTCTTTATCCACCCATCTTGGCGATGCCGCGTCGATAGCCCTTGCGGGGCAGAGGCGTGCACATGCCCCACAGGCGGTGCATTTGCGCGAAGCTGTGGGCCAAATGGGAATACCACCGGGCACTTTATATGGTTTGTTGCCGGGCAATTCGATATCACCGCAGCCATCTGCAAGCAGGGCTGTAGCCGTGGTGGCAAAATCCTTAATCTGTGCTATATCGTCGGCATCGGGGCGCGAGGTTGCCACTTTGGGAAAGATGGAGTGGCGAGCGATGAATGCGCCTGCCGCTATGGTACGGAACCCGCAGGCGGTAATAATATCGTGCAGTTCCAACACTGCATCGTCATAATGGCGGTTACCATAAACAACAACAAGGATAACCGGGGTATTGTGTCCTTTGAAACGGCGAAGCCTCTCTACTGCCATTGCGGGCACACGTCCTGCATACACGGGCACGCCCACCACCAAAAGTTCATCGGCAGGGATAGTGATTTCATTGGTTGCGGGGTCGTTGGTTATATCGTATGCCACCACTTCGCCGGAAATGGTTGTTGCCACAGCCTCAACCACGCGTCGGGTTGTATATGTGGCACTGAAATAGAGTGTTGTTACTTTCATTGTGTTATATACTTTTGTATTTGTATTTTGCTGCGAATATAGTGATTTTGCTACACAACAAACCTAACTGCAGCTTTATTTTCTTTTATTTTGGTTTGCATTTGCGGGAGGAATACACTATATTCGCATAATTAATTGAGTGAACTATGCTTAATAAAATTACATCGCCATTGGCTGTTGCGGCGCTCTTGCTATTGGCAGGAACAACAGCTGTTCCCACATCGGTTGCATTGGACGAGAATGAGTTTCTGATGTGGGGTGTGGGTATTTTTGCGTTTGGAGCGGTATTTATTGCGATGTTGCTTATACTCAAAATTTGGAAGTGGAAACATTTTGCACGCATTAAAGCTGCCGGCAGGGGGTGGTTGTTTTTGCTGATGAACGCTGCGACGATTTCCCTGTTCCCTGCTGCGGTACTGCATTTGCGCATTATTGGGCAGATGTATCCCGATAAATTCATGCACAACGATGCGTTGGGGCTCGCCTTGATGGGCGCATGGAACCTTGCACTCTTCACGCTGGTTGCCACCAACATTCTGTTTCTCGTTGCCCTGCCCCGCACCACTCTGCCGGCAAAGATGGCGCTGCGTTGCGGACGACGCTCCAAGGAACTTAACATGTGGAGGGTTATTTTTGCCGTTTTACTGATTATCGACCTCTGTTTCCTTGCCATTGCCATTAATATCGGGGCGGTGATGGGGGTTGTTGCCGCCACGGTTTATATGTATGTTATATTTGCGCTGCATGCGGGAAAGGTAGCTTGGAAGGAGGGTATCAGACAATAAAAATTCGTACTTATTATGAAAAATATCGTATTTATTATTGTTTTTATTTTTGCAACGTTGCCACTTTTTTCACAAGAGG
>CAYRFX010000129.1:0-3006 GCA_964423665.1 uncultured Bacteroidaceae bacterium
CCCGTTGCGGTCTCAACGAGATTAATCTGCCCCCCGTGATGCCCGGTTCAAGCATTATGCCCGGCAAGGTGAACCCTGTTATTCCCGAACTTGTAAATCAAATCTGTTACAGTGTGATTGGTAACGACCTCACCGTTACATTTGCAGCCGAGGCCGGTCAGTTGCAGCTGAATGCGATGGAGCCTGTGATTGTTCACTCAATGCTTATGTCCATTCGCATGCTTTTGAAAGGACTCACACGCTTGCGCGTGCTTTGTGTAGATGGCATCACCGCCAACGAGGGTCACTGCAAGGAACTTGTTCTGGGCAGCATAGGTATTGCCACTGCGCTGAATCCGGTTATCGGTTTTGAAACCAGCGACCGCATTGCACGCCGTGCTTTAACCGAGAATCGCAGTATATATGACCTTGTGCTGGAAGAGAAACTCATCTCCAAAGAGGAACTCGACGAGTTGCTACGCCCCGAGAAGATGATTGCTCCTCACCTCCGCAACAGCAAAAGAAGATATTGATATCACTTACACACCGCAGGGCAACCATTGGTTGCCCTGCGGTGTGTAAAAACCCACTATTATTGCTTAAAAACAGGGCGTGTTTGGTGTATTTTATTCAAAAATGCCTAAATTCGCAAGATGAACTGAGAAGGACAAGCAAGTGTTATAGTTGAATGTTCAAAAAACAGATACCGATGAAGAAGTTATATTTCATAATCGCCCTGCTGCTTGCAGCCTGTGCAGGCGAGATACCCGCGCCAATAAATATAATAGATAATATACCTGCGACTGCACCGCAACTGCCGGCAGATGCAATGTTGAACAGGGAGTTGTACGCGCAAAAAGTAAATATATTCTTCCGTGGTAATGAGGTGCAGCTGTCGCAGCTGCCTGCGGGCGTGAACGCTACAACTGCGGGGGCGGCATTAACCTTGCGCTCAACTGCACCGGGGGTGGAGTATATTGTAAAAGGTTATACCGATGATGGCTCTCTCACCATTGTCAGCGAGAAATCTCCTTTGATAACATTCGATTCGCTTGATATTCACTCGGTTGCTTGCAATGCCGTTACAATATCCTCAAAAGAGAAAATATTTCTTGCCGGTTCGCGCCTCTTTCTCTCGGACGAGGCTGGCTCTGTGACAAAAACCGATAAACAGGCAGCAACCCTCTCTTTGCTGGGCGATGCGGTGCTGTGCGATGGGCTGAACATCTGTTTGCAGGCGACCCGCCGCGACGCGCTCAACGCTGCCGGTATTCTTTATGTCAATGATGCAACGCTTGCAGTGGAGTATGCCACGGGCAGTGCCATAAATGTTACCAAGGGTTTTGTGGTGGCAGACGGAAATATTGCGGCTACTGCATCGAAAGATGTGGTAAAGGTTAAGAAAGGTAATTTTGTGGTGCTGGGTGGTAATGTGTCACTGGGTGCAGCCAACGAAAAGGCTGATGCCCTCGCGGCTCGCAACATATATCTGTTTGGCGGTGTTGTTACAGCCGATGTGCAAGGTGCTGCTGCCAAGGGGCTCACTGCCAAAGAGTCGGTCTTTCTCATAGGTGGCGAGCTTAAGGTACATACATCGGGTGGTGCGCTTTTCTCCGAGAACAAGAGCGATTACAGCTCCTCTTCCTGCATCAAGAGCAAGGCAAATGTGTATATAAAAGCTGCCAATGTGTCGCTTGCAAGCGATGGTGATGCCGGCAAGGGCATAAATTGCGACGGGCTTTTGCAGATAGATGGCGGTATAATATCGATAAAGACGGCGGGGAACGATGTTAATCACCCCATCGACCTGAACGCTCACGCCTCGCCCAAGGGAATAAAGTGTGATAGCACTCTCCTTGTGAATGGCGGTAAAATAGAGATTCTTGTTTTTGGCAAGGGAGAGCGTTGCGAGGGTATGGAGTCGAAAGGTGATATAATAATCGATGGTGCCGATACCCGCCTCTACATTTATGCCTATGACGATGCGATAAACTCAGGTGGTAATTTTGCAATAAATAACGGTACCGTGTATGCCTACTCCGTTGCAAACGATGCAATAGACAGCAATGGGAAGATTGATATAAACGGCGGCGTGTTGCTTGCCAATGGTGCGCACACCCCCGAACAGGGAATAGATACCGATGTGGAGCGCGATTTTACACTCACCGGTGGCACCGTAATCTCTTTTGGCGGCTCCATGGGACCCGCTCCATGTCTCCCCAAGAACAGGGCTACAACGGCAGCGGTTGCAGTGTGGGGTGGTGCAGAGGTTGAAAAGGATAACTATTTTAATGTCGCCGATGAAGAGGGCAAAGTGCTGTTGTCCTATCGTCTCCCGCGCACCATGAAGAATGCAGCTTTGATGGTTGCCTCTCCTTTGCTCGAAAGAGGTGAGCAATATTCAATGTTTTTGAGCAGCGGTATCGATGGTGGCGAACGCATGGGCTATGGCTTGTATGCACACGCGCACGCGGTGCCTCTTCGCAATTCTGTAATGTGGAAACAGGAGGGTGTTCTTTCTGTTATCGGCAGCAATGGAAGTGTGCAGAATATCAACCCCGATACATTGAAGTCCATGAACGGTTTTCCTCCCATGGGACCTCCTCCCGGCGGCTTCCCTCCCAATGGTGCGGGCGGTTTTCCTCCCATGGGACCTCCTCCCGGCGGTTTTCCTCCCAATGGTGCGGGCGGTATGCCTCCTATGGGACCTCCTCCCGGCGGTTTTCCTCCCAATGGTGCGGGTGGTATGCCTCCTATGGGACCTCCTCCGTCAGGGCATTTTATGCCACAGGCAGAGGATATCTATGACACAAATAATCTGCCCGGTATGGGGTGGTAAAGGTGTTGTGTAGTGTTCACAGATAAAATCTCTTGTTTTATCTATTTAATATTTTTGTTAGTAATTTATTCTTTTTGATTTAACGCTTATTAACATTTGTGATTATGCCTCTTTTGTACTTTTGTATGAAATAACACTACTGTCCCATTAAAATTGGGGAATGTTCTTTGAAATTATTGGAATATAGT
>CAYRFX010000130.1:0-2990 GCA_964423665.1 uncultured Bacteroidaceae bacterium
ACCCCAACCAGGCATACGACATGTACGAGGTTATTGGTGAGATTGTGGATAACGGCGAGTTTTTGGAGATACACCGCGACTATGCCCAGAACATCATCGTGGGATTTGCACGCATGAACGGAAAATCGGTGGGTATTGTAGCCAACCAGCCTTGCCGTTACGCCGGCGTGCTCGACTGCAACTCGTCGCGCAAAGGCGCGCGCTTTGTACGTTTCTGCGATGCGTTCAACATTCCCATTGTAACACTCGTCGATGTTCCGGGATTCCTCCCGGGCACAGCCCAGGAGTATAACGCAGTTATTTTGCATGGAGCAAAACTGCTCTACGCATACGGCGAAGCTACAGTGCCCAAGGTTACCGTAACCCTGCGCAAGTCATACGGAGGCTCACACATTGTGATGGCATGCAAGCAACTGCGCGCCGACCTCAACTACGCATGGCCCAGCGCAGAGATAGCAGTGATGGGAGCTGCCGGTGCAGCCGAGGTGCTCTATGCAAAAGAGGCAAAAGAGGCGGAAGATCCCAAAGCTTTCATTGCCGAGAAGGAAGCAGAATACAACCGTTTGTTTGCCAACCCCTATCAGGCTGCGAAATATGGTTATATAGACGATGTTATCGAACCTCGCAACACCCGTTTCCGCGTTATACGCGCATTGGCACAGTTGCAAGGCAAGCGTCAGGACCTTCCCAAAAAGAAACACGGAAACATTCCTCTATAAAAATACACCTGTTATGAAAGAGAATAAGATAGACGGAGCTGTGGTTGCAGCAATCTCAATGGCACTGAGCAATTTCCTCGGAGATAACATTCACGACGAGGAGAGCGGCGTGCTCACAATAACCTATGTAAACAAAAATTGGAATAACCTTAACAGATAAACAAGATGAAAGAGTATAAATATACAATCAACGGCAACCAGTACTGCGTAGCCATTGAAGAGGCCGGCGAAACCACTGCAAAAGTAACCGTAAACGGCACAGAGTATAATGTAGAGTGGGAGAAACCAAAAGAGGAGAAACCCGTGGTAAAAGTGAAGCCGGTGGCTGCAAAGCCCGCTGCTGCGCCCGCACCCGCTGCAACACCAGCGGCAGCCCCCGTTAGCGGCAACGCCATAAAGACTCCCCTGCCCGGTGTTATAATCGACGTAAAAGTAAACGTGGGCGACACCGTGAAAAAAGGCGATACCGTTGTGGTGCTTGAGGCAATGAAGATGGAAAACAACATCAATGCCGACCGCGATGGCAAAGTGGTATCTATCGCAGTGAGCAAAGGCGACACCGTTGCCGATGGAGCAGCACTTGTAATTCTTGAATAACCTTAATTACTAATTTAACTATATTATGAAAAGACGCTTTTTCCTATTGCTTACAGCAGTAAGCCTTGTATTTTTGACAGCCCTTTCTGCCGCAAACACCAAAGAGGGAAAAAACGAAAAGCCATTTGTAATCCCCGAGTTGCGTGAATGGCAGGGAGCCACCGGCACATTCGCCATCACTCCCGAGACAAAAATTGTCTATGGCAAAAACGATGCCCAGATGGAGCAGGTTGCCAAGCAATTTGCAGCCGACATTAAAGCAATGTTCGGTAAAGATGTTGCCGCTGTAGCCGGCAAGGCAAGCAAGGGCGACATTGTAATTGCCATCAAAAAAGACAAGAAACTGGGCACCGAGGGCTACAAAATTGCCATCAGCGACAAGGTAACATTGACTGCACCCACCACACAAGGTGTATTCTGGGGCACACGCACCCTGTTGCAGATTCTTGAGCAGAACAATGGCAACGAGCTCCCCAAAGGAACAATCAAAGACTGGCCCGACTATGCAGTGCGTGGCTTTATGCTCGACTGCGGTCGCAAGTTTTTCACCATTGATTTCTTGCGCGAGTATGTACAATTCATGTCATACTACAAGATGAACACATTCCAGATTCACTTGAACGACAACGCCTTCAAACAGTACTTTGAGCACGATTGGAACAAAACTCCCAGTGCATTCCGCTTGGAGAGCGAGTACTTCCCCAACCTCACTGCACGCGACGGCTACTACACAAAGCAGGAGTTTATCGACCTGCAGAAACTCGCAGAGAGCCTCCATGTGGAGATTATCCCCGAGATTGACGTACCCGCACACTCGCTCGCATTCTCAAAATTCCGTCCCGAGATTGCAAGCAAGGATTATGGCATGGACCACCTTGACCTTTTCAAAGAGGAGACCTACCAGTTTGTAGATTCTCTCTTTGACGAGTACCTCAAAGGACCCGAGCCCGTGTTCCGTGGCAAGCGTGTGAATGTGGGTACCGACGAGTATTCAAACCGCGACAAGGCAGTTGTTGAGAAGTTCCGTTTCTTCACCGATCACTGCATTCGCCTCGTTGAGAAGTATGGCAAGCAGGCAGTAGCTTGGGGTGCGCTCACACACGCCAATGGCGAGACTCCCGTGAAATCGGAGAATGTTATCCTCACTGCTTGGCACAACCCATATGCACAGCCCGATGAGATGATGAAACAAGGTTATGACCTCATCAGTATCCCCGACGGCTTGGTATATATTGTACCTGCTGCAGGTTACTACTATGACTTCCTCAACAGCCAACACCTTTACGAACATTGGACTCCTGCAACCATCGGCGACAAGAAATTCGACGAACGTCACCCACAGATTAAGGGCGGCATGTTCGCTGTGTGGAACGACCACCCCGGCAATGGTATCAGTTCAAAAGATGTTCACTACCGTGTATTCCCCGCTATGCAGACTATGGCTGTGAAGATGTGGACAGGCGCAACCGCAAGCCTCCCCTTTGCAGAGTTTGACAAAGCACGCCTCGCGTTGAGCGATGCTCCCGGCTTGAACATAGCAGGTCGTTTCAATGGCAAAGAAAACACAATCCTTGCTCTTGACAAGGTTGTCCCCGGCAGCAAAAACAATGTTGAAGAGATTGGTTTCGACTACTCTGTAACATTTGACATTGAGGCTGCAAAAGAGAGACGCGG
>CAYRFX010000131.1:0-2959 GCA_964423665.1 uncultured Bacteroidaceae bacterium
TCCGAAATGTTCGAAAGCATCGTATGCGTCAGTGACGAGGGCGTACACGACACCCCCGCACACTAACGGCATTACTAATGCTGCCACGAACAATAGGACTTTGTATAGTTTATCGTTCATAGTGTTATGTTATTATTGCAATATTGCCACACCGTCATAAGTAACGGTCTTCAAGTTTGTCATACTCAATTCCTTCGCTTTTGCAGGCAGAGGTGCATAATGAACCTCCGATGTAATATGCTGCGCCTCGTCAGAAAGAATATACTTCAGCAAATCGAGTGTCGCCTCAGCCTGCTCCTTCGTGCGGTTAGAATAGCTCTGTTCCTTGTAGATAATCATCCAAGTAAAGGTTGAGATTGGATAAGCACCTGTGGCATCAGAGTTGGTAATTGAACAACGAGTATCGGCAGGAATCACACCCGACGCAGCAGCTGAAATGGTAGCCGATGAGGGCAACACAAACTCACCTCGTTGATTCTGCACTCGCGCGTAAGGAATCTTCTGCGCAAAGGCATACTCCGAGCCCACATAACCGATAGTGTTCTTTGTCTGCTTTATGACACCTGCAACACCCGGATTACCCTTTGCAGCCTGTCCCGATGAGAAGTTTACCGATTTACCTGCGCCAAACTTTTCTTTCCACATAGGGCTGACCTTGGTCAAATAGTCGGTGAATACGAATGTTGTACCCGAACCGTCTGAACGATATACAGGAATTATCGGCTCATTGGGAAGTTTTACATCGGGGTTCAACTCTACCAAGCGGCTATCATTCCACATCTTCACCTCACCGGCAAAAATATCAGCAACGAGTTCACCTGTGAGTTTCAACTCACTGACTCCATCAAGATTGTAGGCAACAACCACAGCACCCATACAGGTTGGGATGTGTACCACGGGAGCCATCTCTGCCATCTCCTTATCCGAGAGGAAGGCATCACTACCGGCAAAATCCACAATCTTGTCACGCAGGTTGCGTACGCCACCACCCGAGCCGATACCTCCGTATGCAACATGGTCGCCATTTACCCCTCCAAATTGCTCGAAAACCACATTGTAGAACGGCAGAGGGAATGTCGCACCTGCACCTGAAAGTTCTTGAGCTTTACGACCAGCATTGCTGTTTGTGTTACCACCACAAGCGACCATTGCCAATGCGATAGAAAACATCATTACTGACTTAAAAATCTTTCTCATAATATTGTGTGTTAAATGTTTATTTTATTATAATCCGAAATAGCAGTTAATATATGCAGAGTAACCATTCTTAGCACCATCAGCTTTGGGCATACTCATTCTGAAATTAGGTGCAATCTTTACATACTTACCAAGTTTGAATTGTGCTCCGAGAATTGCTGCCGCCTCATCTTTGGCAATATTCCAATCATTCTTTGAATATAATTCGTCGTAACGGGCGTAGAGGTCTGCAGTCTTAGACAACTTGGCAGAGGCAAAGATTGAATAACCATTTTGGTCAGCCCCGTCTTTATACGAAGCATTCCACATTTGGTTGTATTCCGCACCGATAGAAAACTTTTCGTGCTTGTATCCCATAAATGCTGCAATATTGACAATATCCTTTTTGCCCTCTTCACAGCTCTCGTTCAACCCTCCATAGAGGCGAATTTGAAAACCTTTAACGGGAGTAAGTGTTACACCTAAGCCATAATTCAAGCCATCGTTTTTCTGAATTTTCTTATACCCCTCGCCATTTACAATAATAGCATCTGCAGATACCCAATCGGCGAATTTATAAACTGCTGAGATACCTAAATCGGCACTGCTACCGAATTTATATTCATCTTGGAATGACTTCATAATATAACGATAACCCCAAAACTTTTCTTGAAAATTGAATTGTGTGGTTGAGATAAGACCTCCATTCAATGTCAAACTACCTTTCTTCCAACTAACCATTGCATTTTTGATGTAGGCAATACGCTGATAGTCGGAAACATCACTCGATTTACCAATATCCATTACAGCCTTGGCTGAAAGACCACTGCCGAAGTTGTATTCGTAACCGAAATAACTACGGTCCAATTCGAAACCTCGGTCATCATTCTCTGCTCCAAAACCTGTGTGGAAATTTCCAAACACCTGAACAATCGCTTTGCCCTTAGGCTCTTCTGTTTTGGCATCCTGCGCCTGTGCAGTGATACCGATGCAGGCTAAAAGACCTGCCAAGATTACTTTTGTTTTCATTTTCTTTTGTCTTCTTAAATTTGACACTGCAAAAGTATCGGGAATACGTTTCATATATGTTTCAAAAAAATTAGGCTTTTGTGAATTGCTGACAAGGAGTAAAATATTACATTTTTATTAAATCTTGATTGGAGTGTTTTCCGGCTCATCAAATCTCTGTAATTTTGCGTTGTCCTAAATTATTAAGGTATATGACAACAAATCGAATATTGATAGTAGATGATGAGGAGACCCTATGTGAAGTCTTGCAACTCAATCTTGAAAATGAAGGCTACGATGTCGATACGGCTTTTAGTGCCGAGCAAGCCCTGGGCTACGACCTGAAAAAGTACTCGCTTATCCTGCTCGATATTATGATGGGCGAGATTAGCGGTATAAAGATGGCAAAGATGCTGAAAGCAGATGTTGAAACAGCCGATATACCCATCATATTCTGTACCGCCCGCGATACAGAGGATGATATGATTATGGGGCTTAACCTTGGTGCCGATGACTATATTATGAAGCCTTACACCATACGTAATGTGATTGCCCGCGTCAAGAGTGTTTTGCGTCGTACATCATCACACAAGGCTGCGACCCATCGCACCGAGAAACCGAATGTTTTACAAGTTGAGGGGTTAAAACTTGACCTTGAGTTCAAGCGTTGCATGGTGGATGGCGAGGAGGTAAAACTTGCCCGAAAGGAATTTGAACTGTTGGTATATTTAGTGTCGCATCGTGGAAAAATCTGTTCACGCGAACAGATACTAAG
>CAYRFX010000132.1:0-2941 GCA_964423665.1 uncultured Bacteroidaceae bacterium
CTTTTATCGTTTTAATAAGAATAGGAATACTGGAATGGGAGGGTTTATAAAGTGGCCTACTTTTTACATTCCAGCGTTTATGAATTTGATTAGAACCTATTCCTGATGATGTTGCTATTCTTCTCAAAGGAAGTGAACATAGTACTAATCTTGATGTTTTTATGTGTGACAAATATGACAATTAACACAAAAGTGAAACAAAAAGTGAAAATGATGATGGTTTTTAAGGTATATGTATTATCTTTGCAGAAGAAATGAGTTGGTATGTTTGGTAAAATTACAGCTTGGTTTGCGGTTAATGCATTGTTGCCTATAATTGTTCCTGTCTTATTCCTTGCTATTGTGTCTTGGTTTGGAGATGGAACATTTCCTTTTGTGCATTTGTTTATAGACTTGGTTAATTCTGGTTTTTATATATTCTCGGCAGCCGCTCTTATATTCAGTTTGTATGAAGAGTATAAGATTTGTGAACAATGTATTAAACCTGGAATGCAGACAATATTGGTTTTATTAATGATTGCCTCCTTGTTTATGTTTTATAAAATACAGACAGAGACGGATAGTTATGTTAAAGGACACCAATTACAATTTTATATTGTATGGGGATTTACGGCGTTATTTGCTGGAATTGTAAAATATAAGATATTAAGATATAAAAAACAACTTGCGTTATGAATTTTGATCTTGTAAATATTGTAACATTGTTTTCTGTTGTCGTAACAGTTGTATTTCTTGTTTATACTATATTAGAAGTTCGTAAAGATAAAAACGAATATAAAAATTTAGTTTCAAAACGAGAAGAAACGATGTCTGATTACGACAAGGTTCTCCGTTCTACACACGGATTAGAAAACGCACGAGAGAAAAATACTGGAATGCATTTTGATGACGAAACAGTATATTTGAATAGAGCAAGAGCTATACGCAAAGATTCATCCTTGTTTAGTTGGATTAATGAATGCTAATATATGGATAAACAAAAGATTATAGCTCCAGATCCAGAGGCTGTACGTAAAAGGTACGAAACCTTATTGGCACTATACAACGAACAATTTATAGAAGGACTTAGCGAAGGTCGGAAAGATTATCTTTATTTGTCTAAGGAATTGTTACATTGTGCTGTAAATGCCTACTTTGATGACATTTGCAAATATAAAGCCTATGCAGGTTCTGAATTTGCGGATAGACATAAGCAGGCAGCCTTTACTATGATGTGGCTTTCGCGTTTCAAACCAATACAATTAAAAGAAGATGCAAAAATAGACACACCATATCTTACAATCAATGAGAGTTTTGCTATTTTTGCAGGACTAATGTTTCTTGATCCCTCTATCACGAAAAGTTTGACACAGACGTTTTATAAACATCTCGTTTACACTTTAACCTATAGGAATCTTGAAGGGCGAGGACTTGCTTCATTATTATATTTGATGGAAACAGCAGCAAAAAAAGGAGTTCAGTTTTAGCAAGAAGGAAGATTTTCCTTCTTGCTTTATTTATGGACTTATGCACACTTTCACTACACCATTGCATCTTCAAAAATTTGATGTAATTTTCGAGTGTTTTTCTCGTTCATTCCATTGTAATAATTATCTTGTATGCACTTGGGGTTGCTGCCAGTCAGCATAGAAATATAAGATGTATTCAACCCACCATCAACCGCCAATGTTATAGCCGTATGTCTGAATATATAACTACGCAATTCTAAATTCCAGTTTAAGCCCTTTGCTAAATCTTTCAGCCAACAGTTTACTTTTTGAAGGAAATAGTTGCAAAAGGAATAATAGGATTGTGTAGGCTTTTTGTCTTCCAGTATCGGGAATATGTATTCTTGATTCGCTTTCAACTTGTACTTGTTTATCAATATCATCATTTGAGAAGATATGGGTAATTGTACTAATTTCATTGTTTTCTTCCTTATATAACATAGTATTTGTCCTGTCATAATGTCGCTATGCTTCATCTTTATCACATCGCATGGCGAACAAAATGAGTAAAACATAAACAGGCAAAAATCATAATATAGTTCTACTATCTTACGATTTTTATATTGAGGAGTGATATTATCCAAATCAGCATTTAGGAACTCTCTTATTTGCAAATGAGACAAAACTTGTGGCGGATTTTTATTTAGATTATGATACGCATTTGGATTAAATCTTTTGAAATCAAAATCTCTTATCTGGCTTAAATCAAAGTTTACACGATTATCCTTATGGGCTTTGCCTAAAAGACTTCTAATTGCTCGGCTTGTTGCGGCATATCCTGGATGTTTAGATAGAACCTTTGACAAATGTACACAATATTCAAAGTTTATAGACGGAAAACTTAGAGACGAAAAGTCCGTAATTAATTTTCTACACTTATTCAGTAATTTTTCATAGATTCTGTAATTGCCACTATTACATTTTAATTTCTCTTGTTCAATAATCATTATTAGATATGTTTCAATAGAATTAATATAGTGGTCTTTTTTCTCAATTTGTGGTAATACATGGAACTTGTTATTCGGTTTATGGAATACTGCGATTTGCCTTGCACTTAAATCTGGATATTTAAGGACCAAATCGGTATATATACACTTGTAGTCCTCCAATATCTTATTGTTTTTAGCGCATGAAGGAGCATGGCTGCTAAACCGCTCATGCTCCTTCATCCAGTATTTCAAATTTGGCTGTCCTATTAACAGGTGTTTAACAGACTTGTAATACCTTTCCTTCTTTTCGCTGATTCTTAATACCAGCATTCCATCCTTGATGATAAATTTCAGTCTAACCATATTGTTCATTAATTAAAGTGATACAATATGATAAACTTAATAAAATTACCCAATATTACATGGCTGCCTTCATAAAAGCCATCTGGAGCTTCTGCTGATTTATTATATTGTCTCCATTGTAATAATGCTCCTGAATCATCTCTATGCTCGTTCCAGCGGCCA
>CAYRFX010000133.1:0-2881 GCA_964423665.1 uncultured Bacteroidaceae bacterium
TTGCAAAGAACGGTATGGACTGGATGTATGCAAACTGCTCAACAACAGCACAGCGCGGTGCATTGGATTGGATGACCCCCTTCCACGATGCAATCAAGCCCGTTATGTACCAGTTGTACGATTCTGTTAAGACAGGTAAAGAGGCACAGCGTTCAATCGACTCTAACTCACAGCCCGACTATCGCGAGAAACTCAATGCCGAGTTGCAGGCACTCCACGATAGCGAGATGTGGCGCACAGCAGAGGTTGTTCGTCAGCTCCGCCCCGAGAACAAGTAATCCCTGTAGATTATAAGACAATCAAAGGCAGCGTTCACAGAACGCTGCCTTTGATTGTTTTTGGGCACACTCGCGGGTGTGCCCCTGCGGTAGGACGGGTAATTATTAAATTTTCTATTCGGAATTTGTGTCACAGTGTGACACAAATTCCGAATAGAACAAAATATTTCTAAAAACACAACAGCTTCTTATAGCTCGAGGGAGTTCTCCTTTAACAAGAAATCGTAAATGCCGATAGTGGTAATACCGGCATCGTCTCTCATTACAGGTGTCTCCTCGCCTATAACGATAATTTTCTTGAATGAATCATCTATTCTTAACAGAGAAGCCCTTTCTTGCTGTATCTTTTCATCGGTCTCCATCTTGAAGGCAGATTGAATGTAATAACGTCTGCTCCCTAAGTTGCATACAAAGTCCACTTCAAGTTGTGAGCGTTGTTGTTTGCTATCTTCATCTCTTGTTAAGACAGGGACAACTCCCACATCGACATTAAAACCTCGAGCTCTTAATTCATTGTAGAGCAGGTTCTCCATCAAATGGCTTTTTTCCGATTGGCGGAAGTTTAAGCGGGCATTTCTCAACCCCAAATCCATAAAATAATACTTAAATGGCGTGTTTATGTACTTCTTTCCCTTAATATCATATCTGGTAGCCTTTTCTATCAGGAAAGAATCGCACAGATACTCTATGTAATCCTTAATGGTATCATACGATATGGGAGATTTCTTTTCACTCCTGAACGTGTTTGCCAATTTGTTAGGGTTGGTCAATGCACCAATGCCCGATGCCATGATGTTTATCAACTCTTCAAGGTCGTCATCCTTTTTAATACCGTAACGCTCTTTTATATCCTTTATGTAAGTTTCTTCGAATAAAGCCTTTAAGAAACGAACTTTCTGCTCCTCATTCTTGTAAGTCAAAATCTGCGGAAGTCCCCCATATAATAAATATTCGTTAAATCCCGCTTGAACGCTACCGTTATATGCCGACATAAATTCGCCAAAACTGAGCGGGTGCATTTTTATTTCAAAACCCCTTCCTCTGAATTCGGTGATAATATCCTTGGAAAGAAATTTAGCATTGCTCCCGGTTACATAGATATCTACGTTAGGCATTCTTAAGAAACCATTCAATACATCTTCAAATGTATTTAACATTTGTATCTCGTCCAAAAGGATATAGTACATATCGTCATCGGTTATACGACTCTCAACATAAGCATAGAGATTTTCCGGCTCTCTCATTGCTCTGTTCTTGAAATCTTCCAAATCGACACTTATAATATGATCTTCTTTAACACCATTCTCTTTCAGATATGATGTAAATATCTCAAATAACAGGTATGATTTGCCGCAGCGACGCATACCCGTTACAACTTTAATCATGCCGTTGTTTCTCAAAGAGACAAGCTCGTTTAGATACTTTTTCCTTTCAATTTTATACATACTATTCGAAATTTATGTCACAATGTGACAGTTTTTTCGAATGCGAATGTATCAATAATTTCTTTAGGAAACAAACCTTATTCGGAATTTGTGTCACAATGTGACACAAATTCCGAATAGAAAACACAACCCTTTATATATAAATAAGGTGTAAAATATAAAAATAAGGCACAGGGAAAGAGCAATAAAATAATGAAAAGCCAAAAAACATCTGTAAAAAAAGATTAAAAAGTTGTAAAATATTAATTATAAATGATTAGTTTTGCAAATTAAAGATAATATACTTTGCCGTTATTGGGCGCGTGAATTACACAAGCAAGAAAAAACTCTCCCTCTTGTGGAAGAGGGCAGTGGGGACTTGAAAACACCGGCAAATGTCATTGGCTCGCTTTGCTTTTAGCCACCCGCGTGGCATACTTTATATATGCTTCACGCGACCAACGGCTGCAAAGCTCGCCGATAACAAAACGTTGTTTTGTCATTCCGAACCTTGTGTGAGGAATCTCATGAGATACTTCACTTCGTTCAGTATGACAAAGAAAATAACCCTTTGACATAAGAACAGATGATTTATTTGTCTTTGGTTCTTTTGTCTGTTTTGTCATTCCGAACCTTTAGGTGAGGAATCTCATACGATGTAGGGGCGAACACACGGGTTCGCCCTGTGACCAGAGGAAGGGGACCGCTTGCGGTGGAGGAGTTAAGTTGAAAAAATGGAGTTGCAATTAATACTCCCTCCGCGCTCGCTTTGCTTGCGCAAATCTAAGGTATAAACAGAGGGACAGTAAAAATAAAATTTCTCTCCTTGAGAGAGGGTTAGGGTGAAACTGAAAATAAACCACTGATGGACTAAAGTCCATAGTTTTAAAACAAAACTAAAGTTTTGTCATACTGAACGCAGTGAAGTATCTCTTTCCAATAGTTTGCGAGATTCCTCACATACGTTCGGAATGACAAACCAAAACATAAAATTTATACAAACTAAAGTAGCTGCAATAAAATTGCAAGGTTTTAACCCCAAATTAGATAATAAAAAAACTATAATTATAAATTAAAATCAATTATGAAAAAGAACTTATTTCTAACCTTGTTGTTCGCTTTGCTGAGCACAGCAACAACGTGGGCGAAGTTTGCTCCCGAAGAGGGGAAAATGTATGC
>CAYRFX010000134.1:0-2861 GCA_964423665.1 uncultured Bacteroidaceae bacterium
CAGGTAGTAAAACAAAGCCGGACCAAAAATGCTTTTGACCCGGCCTCATTTTTTTTGCTTGTTCTCGTAGATTTCTATGAAGTTAATTTCTGCAGGCACGTCTTTTTTGTATATCAAATTGCCTGCAATCAACTCAAAGATTTTATAGATGTATCTTAGCCCCAAAATAATGAAACTAGAGTGTATATTGTGCTTTTGCAGGGCTTTGTAGTGGTCGCGCATAATCTTTTTGTGACTCTCTATCCCGGCGTTTGAAACTCCTCCTGCACGCATTGTTACAAAATCGGTATTCATATATCGGGTGCGAGCCTTGTTGATGTATAATATGCGTAACAATAACTCAAAGTCGGCAGCAACTTTGTATGTGAGGTCGAAACCGCCGGCCTTGTCGTAGCAGCTCTTGCGGCAATAGAAAGAGGGGTGCGCCGGCATGAACCCCATGCGCATGATTCCACGGGAGAAGAGTTTTGACGAATAGTATCTTGTGCATTTGTGAAGATTTTCTCCGTTCACATAGTGTACATCGCCATATACGGCATCAATCTCGGGGTTCTGCAACTCGTTGTTTACACGCTCCAGAATGGTGGTGGTGGTGTAGAAATCGTCGGAGTTCAGAATGCCAATTATATCGCCGGTACTCATATTAAGCCCCTTGTTCATGGCGTCGTATAGTCCTTTGTCTCTTTCGCTGATAATCTTTAGCCTGTCACCGAATATTGGAACATACTCTTTAATTATATCCAATGTGCCATCAGCCGACGCTCCATCGACAATTATGTACTCAATGTCTTTATGTGTTTGCATGAGCACGCTCTCAATGGTGTGGCGTATGGTTTCTTTGCTGTTGTATGTTGCTGTTATGATAGTGATTTTCATAGTGTATGTGCAAATAGGGGCTACGGCTTGTTGGTTTTTGTATTGTGGTTTTTCTTATTCTGCTGTTGGTAAATAACCTTTATATGATATTGTCAATCTGTTTTTTTATTCCCCGGTAGGGGGCTGTAACCGGTAAAAAGTCCTTTAATAACATCTTAGGTTACCTTACCAGGCTGTGCAGAAACATATACGTTCTATAGCTTATTTGCTCATATAACGATAATCTTGTTTTTTCCGAGGTGGACGATACGTTATAATCGTGTCTTCTATAATGTATCAGCGGTTCATTGCAGAATGTGGTTTTTCCACGTTTTTCGGCAATGAGCCCCAGCCAGATATCATGTGATATTATGTTGGGCGGGAAGGGTAGTGCGTATTTGAGCAATTCGCGACGGAATGCCATGCAGCAACCGCAATATGAGTTGCGCTTCAAATTGTTGAAATATCCTTTCTTTGAATTGTGATGCGAGAAAAAATCAACACCAAAACTTTCTCCTTTGGAATTTACAAGAATTGAATTGTGATTAACTATAATGTTATCTTGTAACAGTTTGGTACACACTTCAACTTTGTTTGGCAACCACACATCGTCCTGGTCGCTAAGGAAGATGTATTCCCCTTTTGCATTGTTCAGCGCATTTTCAAAATTGTGGACAAAGCCTTTTTTAGTGTTGTGGAACAATTTGATGCGTTTATCGGTGGAATATGAATTCAAAATGTCGAGCGTGGCGTCAGTGCTGCCATCGTCCGACACAATAACCTCGTCGCCATCGCCAAGCTGCGACAAAATGGAATCCAACTGTTCGCGCAGGTAACGTTCTCCATTATATGTTGCAATGCATACAGATATCATCGTCTCTCCTTATTTGTATAAAACGTAATATTTCAACTTATAGTATATATACTTGAAAATATTTCCATATCCTGCGCTTTTTAACATTTTATAATTGGAAATATTCTCTTTCAGCACGCTCTTTAACGACATTAATCGTTTCATAAAGTAGTTTGAGCGCAGGTCGTGTGCGCCCAGGGTGTTCCTCCCGTGTTGCCTGTATAATATTGTGGGCTCGGGCAAGGCTATGACTTTTCCACCGTTTTTCAGAGTGCATAGAAGCACCCAGGCGTCATGCATAAGCGTTTTGTCGGAAAAGTTTACAGAAACAATCTTTGCAGCGTGGTTGAATATCATGGTGCAGCCGGTTACAAGGTTATGCCCTGCCTGCTCGTCAAGAGTGGTTAGCAGTGCGGGGGATATTCTTGACATCTCCCAAAACGAGGGGGCTATAGTTTGTAAACCGGCATCTACCACTGATAAGTCTGTGTGTGCGACAAGTGGGGTGTCTGCCCCATATTGCGCTTCTGCTTGCTTAATGCAGGCAAAGCTTTTTTCTATTTTTGATGGCAGCCACACGTCGTCCTGGTCGCAGAACATGTAATATCTGGCATCTACCCGGGCTAATAATGTCATGAAATTTTTCATGGCACCCAGTTTGTTGCAGTTCGGCAAAATCCTTATTCGTGTGTCTTGCGCAGCTTCGGTTTGCAGATACTCTGTTGTGCCATCTGTGGAAAGATCGTCCTGGATATATAAAACCCAGCGGGTGTAAGTCTGCGCTTTTAGCGACGCCAGTTGTTCGGGAAGAAACTTCATGCCGTTATATACGGTCATTAATATTGAAATCTCCTCCTCGCAACCCGCCCCGATGGTTGATGATTGTGCTTTTTCTATGTTTGTATCTGTTGGCTCTGTCATAAAAAAATCGCACATGTGTGCAATGATGCAAAGGTACAACTTATTTTGTAATTGCAAAAGTTTTTCAAAATAAAGGTGATGCGTTTGTTACGGCATGAATGTAGATGGTATATATATAAAGGTATAGAAATGAGCGGGCCCGTGCGCAGGCGTTTCCTGGAAAAAGAAAACGGAGAAAGTTTTTCAACTTTCTCCGTTTCAGTACCCAGACCCGGGATCGAACCGGGATGGG
>CAYRFX010000135.1:0-2846 GCA_964423665.1 uncultured Bacteroidaceae bacterium
ACAAAACAGTTGACACAAGCGTTCAGGGCACTCAGCTCGGTAACACCCACCGTGGTGAGTGGGGCAACTTGTGGAGCAAGTAATACCGCCCCATAAGGAGAGGGAGTGAAATTATTATACAAAACGGGCGGTAACTTTGAAAGTTACCGCCCGTTTTGTATAATATATTATTACTCCTCATCAAAATCAAACTCCTCGTAATTAAAGTCATCATCATCAACGGGAGCATCATCATCAAAATCGCTCTCCCAGTCGGCAAAATCGCGGGCAAGCATTCCGGCATCATAATCGCGATGCACAAGCTCGTCGCGCTTCACAGCCGCCATGCGGTTCTCCTCGCTATTCAAAGCCTCCCAAAGAATATCTTTCAACTGCGGGATACCCTCCCCGGTCGCAGCCGATATAAAAACCGAGGGAACGCCCTGAGGCAACGATGGAGCAAGCATCTCTTTCAACTCCTCATCAATAAGGTCGCACTTTGTAACAGCAAGAACACGCTGCTTGTCGAGCATCTCGGGGTTGAATGTAGCAAGCTCGTTCAACAATATCTCGTACTCCTTTTTTATATCATCGGTATCGGCAGGCACCATAAAAAGCAGCAAAGAGTTACGTTCAATATGACGCAAGAAACGCAAACCAAGCCCCTTGCCGTGGCTCGCTCCCTCAATAATACCCGGGATATCTGCCATAACAAAAGATTTGTTGTCGCGGTATGAGACAATGCCCAAGTTTGGTTCCAGCGTGGTAAACGGATAATTGGCAATCTTGGGCTTGGCTGCCGACACTGAGGAGAGAAGGGTTGATTTTCCGGCATTGGGGAAGCCCACAAGACCCACATCGGCAAGCAACTTCAGTTCAAGAGTAACAGTCATCTCGCGCATGGGCTCACCGGGCTGTGCAAAGCGCGGTGCCTGGCGTGTGGGGGTTGCAAAATGTACATTTCCGAGCCCTCCGCGACCACCCTTGAGCAGGGTCACAAGTTGCCCGTCCTCCATCACATCGCACAGAAACTCACCCGTTTCGGCATTATATGCCACTGTACCGCATGGCACATCTATTATCTTACTCTCGCCATCGGCGCCTGTACTTTTGTTTATACCGCCATTCTGCCCGTTACCTGCAAACACATGACGTTGATATTTGAGGTGCAACAGAGTCCAGTAGTTGCGGTTACCACGCAGAATAATATCGCCGCCCTTGCCGCCATCACCGCCATCGGGACCGCCGTTCGGTATATACTTTGCACGATGCAGGTGTGCCATTCCACGACCTCCACGACCCGAGCGGCACACAATCTTCACATAATCTATAAAATTCGACTCAGCCATATCATGTATCTTCGCTGTTCATACAGCTTTTTACAATAAACAAAAAAAGGCACAGCAATCCTTTGACGCTGCGCCTTTTAACAATTATCAGATGCGGGCATCGACAGCCGCAACAATATCTGCAAAAATACGGTCGAGCTCACCAAGACCGTTGATATAACAGTGCTTGCCCTCGTTCTTGTACCAATCTTTCAAAGGAGCTGTCTGGTTATGATAAACAACCAGGCGTTTCTTTATAGTCTCCTCATTGTCATCGGCACGCCCGCTCTCCTTGCCACGCAGCAAAAGACGGGTCATAAGCTCATCTTCGGGAACATCGAGCTCTATCATCGCAGTAACCTCCTGCCCTCTCGCAGCCAGCATTTTCTTCAAAGCCTCTGCCTGTGCTATTGTGCGGGGGAAGCCATCAAATATAACACCTTTGCTCTGCACAAAGCCATCGAGCTTTGCTGCAAGAATACTCACCATCAACTCATCGGGGATAAGCTGCCCGTTATCTATGAGAGCCTGCGCCTGCTTGCCGAGCTCGGTGCCTGCCTTAATCTCACCACGCAACACATCGCCGGTGGAGATGTGGTCTATACCATATTTCTCTACAATTCGTTCACTCTGGGTACCTTTTCCGCTACCGGGAGCTCCAAAAATTACTATATTAAGCATTGTTTTATCTTGTTTATTCTTCTACAACATCGTAAACATCGGGTAAATTGCGACCCAACCCATCGTAGTCGAGCCCATAACCGACGATAAACCTATCGGGGATTGTGAATGCGCTGTACTTTACATCAACAGGCACCTTAAGGCGTGCTGGTTTTAGGAAGAGCGAAGCAATCTGCACCGAGGCAGGCTCGCGTGTGCCCAAAGACTCAATCATGCGCTGCATGGTGTAACCGGTATCCACAATATCTTCTACAATTATCACATCTCTACCGGCAATAGACTCGGTGAGACCAAGCACCTCGCGAATAACACCGGTTGTTGTGGTGCCCTGGTATGAGGATAGCTTTACAAAAGATATTTCACACTCAATGTTGAGGTTACGCATAAGGTCGGCAGCAAACATAAAACAACCGTTAAGCACACCAAGCAGTATGGGGCGTTTGCCGGCATAATCGCGATTAATCTCATCGGCAACACGCTTAACCTCTTTCAAAATCTCTTCTCTTGGAATTGAAACCTCAAATTCCTTATCGTGGATTTTAATTCGTGACATAAATTACAGCACTTATTATTGCACATTAGTAAATATTGTACAAAAGTAGTATAATCTTCCGAAAAAAACAGAAGCCTATTTTATTTTTTTTCGTGCAACATTCAATAAACAGAAAAAGAAAAAGCGCAAATCGCAAGTAAACCCATATTTTACGGCAAAATTCAAAACTATTTACTATCTTCGCAACAAATTAGAGGAGTTATGCTCTGGCGAAAAAGGCTATTGAGACGCTGCTCGCACAAAAAAACTGCAATATGAAATGCCCATGAGATAAAAAAAAACTCGCCAAAGTGAATGAAAATATT
>CAYRFX010000136.1:0-2738 GCA_964423665.1 uncultured Bacteroidaceae bacterium
GAAGATTCTTGCTAACGGTACTTTGACAGCAAAATTGACTGTAGAGGCTCATGCTTTCTCTCAGAAGGCTATTGAGGCTATCGAGGCAGTAGGTGGAACAGTAGTAAAGCTTTAAGACATGGCAAACAAACAATCAAGCCCTAAATTTATCCAGACAATCAAAAATATCTGGAAGATTGAAGATCTGAGAATGCGCATCGGCATTACTTTGCTCTTTGTTGCAATCTACAGATTCGGTTCTTACGTTGTACTTCCCGGTATTGATCCCGCGATGCTTACACGTTTGCAAGACCAGACAAGTGGTGGTTTGATGTCTCTGTTAGATATGTTCTCAGGTGGTGCGTTCTCGAACGCATCCATCTTTGCCTTGGGTATTATGCCGTACATCTCGGCATCAATCGTGATTCAGCTCCTTGCTATCGCTGTTCCCTACTTCCAGAAGTTGCAGCGCGAGGGTGAGAGCGGACGTCGCAAGATTAACCAATATACACGTTATTTGACAGTGTTGATTCTTCTTGTTCAGGGTCCCTCGTATCTTCTTAACCTGCGTTACACTGCAGGTGCAGCATTGAGCGAGTCGATTGACTGGAATGCATTTATGATTGCTTCTACCATTATCCTTGCAGCAGGTAGTATGTTTGTCCTTTGGTTGGGCGAGCGTATAACCGACAAGGGTATCGGTAACGGTGTGTCGCTTATCATTATGATAGGTATCATTGCACGTTTGCCACAGGCTTTCATTCAGGAGTTTACTTCTCGTATGACAGCTGCTACAGGTGGAGGTATCATTATGTTCCTCTTCGAGATTATATTCTTGTTCTTGGTTATCTGTGCCGGTGTAGCTTTGTTGCGCGGTACCCGCAAGGTGCCTGTGCAGTATGCAAAGCAGTCGGCAGGTGGTGCTACTTACAGTGGTGCACGTCAGTATTTGCCCCTCAAGGTGAATGCAGCCAATGTGATGCCTATCATCTTTGCTCAGGCAATCATGTTCATTCCTTTGGCATTCATGAGCTATGGAGCAACAACTGAGCCCTCGGCATTTGTTCAGATGCTGTCAGATACCACAGGTTGGTTATATAACCTTATATTTGCGTTATTAATCATATTGTTTACATATTTCTATACAGCGATCACCATCAATCCGATGCAGATGGCAGACGATATGAAGCGCAATAATGGTTTTATTCCCGGCATTAAACCCGGCAAACCCACCGCAGAATATATTGATACGATTATGTCGCGTATAACCCTCCCCGGCTCATTGTTCTTGGCAGCAATAGCCATCTTCCCTGCTTTTGCAGGTGTCTTTGGAGTGCAGCAGGAGTTTGCTTCATTCTTTGGAGGTACATCTCTTCTTATTCTTGTGGGTGTTGTTCTCGACACTTTGCAGCAGGTTGAGAGTTATCTCTTGATGAGACATTATGATGGTTTGCTCAGTTCGGGCCGTATCAAGGGTCGTGTAGGTTAATTTGTAGAGCTAAGAATGATATTTCTTAAGACATCAGACGAAATTGAATTACTTCGGCAGGCTAATCTGCTGGTAGGTAGAACGCTTGCCGAAGTTGCTAAAATAATAGAGCCGGGTGTAACGACAAAGCAACTCGACAGGGTGGCAGAGGAGTTTATCAGGGACAACGGGGCAATCCCGACCTTCAAAGGTTATCCCAATCACGAGGGTGTTCCTTTTCCGGGCTCCATTTGTGCATCGGTAAACGATGTTGTGGTACACGGAATCCCCAACGATGTTCCCTTGAAAGAGGGCGATATTATATCGGTCGATTGTGGTACATTGTTGAATGGTTTCTGTGGTGATTCCTGCTACACATTTTGTGTAGGTGAGGTTGATGATGCAACAAAGAAGTTGTTGCAGGTTACCAAGGAGTCGCTCTATAAAGGTATTGAACAGGCGGTTCATGGCAAGCGTCTTGGTGATGTGGGTAATGCGGTTCAGACGCATTGCGAGCAGAACGGTTTCGGCGTGGTTCGTGAATTTGTGGGGCATGGTATCGGGCGTGAAATGCACGAGGCTCCCGAGGTTCCCAATTATGGGCGCAGGGGCAACGGCTTGCAGTTGCGCGAGGGTATGTGCATCGCTATTGAGCCCATGATTACTCAGGGTAAACGCCAGATTTTTATGGAGCGCGATGGTTGGACAGTGCGCACACGCGATCGCAAGAACGCTGCGCATTTTGAACATACCATTGCAGTGGGCAGACATGGTGCCGATATTCTATCATCATTCGAGTTTGTTGAAGAGGTTTTAAGAAACAAAGGATATTAATATGGCTAAACAAAGCGCTATTGAACAAGACGGTACAATCGTAGAGGCATTGTCAAATGCTATGTTCCGTGTGGAGTTACAGAATGGTCACGAGGTGATTGCTCACATTTCAGGAAAAATGAGAATGCACTACATTAAGATTCTCCCCGGAGACAAAGTGAGAATAGAGATGTCCCCTTATGATTTAACCAAAGGAAGAATCGTATTCCGATATAAATAAAAAACAATATAATATGAAAGTTAAAGCATCTATTAAGAAACGCACTCCCGACTGCAAAATCGTTCGCAGAAACGGACGTTTGTATTTGATTAACAAAAAGAATCCCAAGTTCAAACTGCGTCAGGGGTAATTAAAGTAGTAATTAAAAATATATTCGTATATGGCTATAAGAATAGTTGGTGTAGATATTCCTCAGAACAAAAGAGGAGAGATTGCGTTGACATACATCTATGGTAT
>CAYRFX010000137.1:0-2708 GCA_964423665.1 uncultured Bacteroidaceae bacterium
CAAATCCTATAACGTTTATACCATCGTAGAAAACTCCCGACTTGGTATGTGATATGCCAAGACCATCTTGGGGCGATATTATCTTTATATCTATCCGGTTGTTTCGGATTAACCATGATATACAATCGAAAAAATGTTTATCTCTTTCCGAAAGTGTTTCATATATGTTTTCAATATCTGACAGGTCAAAATATGGCAAATCAGCATTCGGATTGACACCTTTAGCTATGGCATTCTTGTCATTTTCTGTTAGTATATCATTTATAATGAGTCTCATCTTTCCTCCATTATATAAGAATGTGGCAAAACCATTAGCTAGTATGCTGATAGCAGAAGAAGAGAAGAATCCAAGCATTAAATCAAATCTTGTAGCATTACACAAACAATCAGAGAAGAAACCAACAGGTTCCCACTCAGTACGCGATTTGTAACGCCTATGATTTGGCCATATGATATCAGTCTTAAGCATTGTTTATAAGCGTATTAAGATGTTCTTTAACACTGTTACCATCTATATTTTTAACTAACTCATATCGTTGGTAAAAATCTTTAAGATGTTTTTCCTTTAATATGGTGGAATCATAGATGTAAACAAACAAATATTTTAATAAAATCTGATTATTTACTAGCATAGTCTTTGATGCCGAATTCCATATAATTTTATCCCACAAATTACCAGATACATTTCTGTCAATTTGACAATATTTATTTAAGATATCTTCAATAGTTACAGTATTATTTTCTGTCAATATATACACAATAGCCTTAATCATTTGTAATAATGTTACTGGTCTGAAAATTATATTTCCTCCAGTATTATTATCACGATACCTGCTAGCTGCAGTTTGTGGTTCTGCGTCTAAATATTCTTTGACTTCAGGGAAAACTTGTATGAATAATTGCCAAAAATTTTCGATATAGTCACAAAATGATGATATTAGTTTTTCATCAGGACGAGTTTTGAGAAAATCCTTCAATTTTGTTCCACTAACAGTCCTCTTGAAGTAATACCATTGAAATAATTCCGCATTACACTCATACAAAGTGATTAATGAAGTAAATGAACTTTTGTCAGTTGTTGCAATTGACTTGGTGTTCGATACTTTCATCCTTTCTCCACTAAATAAAGGGTGTGACTCCAGAAGTTCTCGTGTTGCAATGGCAACTATATCATCTTCATCAAGTGCAATAATATCACCTAGCTTTACAGGTTTGGCATATCTATTGAGAGTTGAAAAAATTCTTCTTGATTTTTTCATTCCTTCGGTAGATGTACTATGACCTATTAGCATTACACTAACTGTTTCATTTGCTAACGCTGGATTTTTCTTTAATGCATCCTTGATACCTTCTACTCGATGTTGACCGTCTACAGGAAAGATTTTCTCCCTACCATTTAGGTGTAAGATGCCTACATTAGGGAATGTATTATCCTCTAGCTCAAAACGTATCTCTGTCCATTGAGGCTCACCATCATATACTGCTAATACAAGCGCATTAAAAAAACGGTCATTTCTATCAAGGATATATTGTTTTATTTTCCCACTATTATCTGTTAATGACCTCTGTATTCGTTCTTTCAGTGGAGCAGATGTGTAAATTTCACCTTCCACTTTCTTAACCAAGTCATTAATCTGCTGAAATGTGAAATTAGCAGAATAATATATAGTATTGCCTATTTTGCCTCTTATTGCAGGAATATTCATATCTGTTTTTATTATTGAAATGCGGGAACTGCTGGTTGCACATTAACTTTATCTGGTATTTTTTCATTCATAGGAGGAAGAATCGCTCGTATCAATGTGGCTTCCACATTGTCTATAAAAGTATTATCTGTACTGGCATAATATCTGTAATACAAATGATTGCGCCACAACCTAAACATTTTCTTAATTAAAACTCTGTTTGTTTCAGAATAATACTCCATTGCTCTCTTCCTTATGTTTTGACTGTTTGTATACCGACTCCTTCCAACATATAGGATATGATTCTCAATAAATGCTAAATTTGTACCTTTAATGTAAAATATGTATATACCACCAGTATTGTCAGGAATCTCTTTAATCTCATCAGATATGACAGTATTGGTAGCATCAAGATATTTTATTTCATTAGACCATGCCGCTTCATCCCTAATAGGATTGTTTTCTGGTAAGGCATTATCTTGCCATCTTGATGGAGTATGATAATACTCAATTCGATGTATGGCATTGTCATCATCTTCTTCAATAAACGCTCTGTATAGCATATCCTATCATATAAAACAGTTAGCACAAGGTATTTCATCATCATCATCGTCGAACATATCTACAAGCAAGCCGCTAGTTGCTTTTGCTTTTAAGCCTTCTTGCTTCTTGATATAGTCCAACTTTATTTGGCGTACTCGGTTCGGATGACTCAACTCTGCAAGAGTTTCTCCCTGAATCCATGTGTATCCATCCTTCTCGTATTCCATTGATTTCTTATAGAGCTCTGGATGCTGCTCCAGAAGCCAAATCCACTCAATTCGCTGCTGGAAGAAGCAGAAGTAGCAACCTGAGCGACTACGGCAGTACTCACCTTTTTTACCATCAACCTCAAACTCGATTGGATTGTAGTATGCAGGTATACCAATACCACTATCCTCCAGTATTCTGAAAATATCCGCCTTGATAAGAATGTCCTCGTTATCTATTAAAGGAAACTCCTCTAACTTTCCAACAGGATAA
>CAYRFX010000138.1:0-2465 GCA_964423665.1 uncultured Bacteroidaceae bacterium
GCTGCTGACCGGTCTGGCCACGGGCATAGAATGTACGCGATACCTGAGCACCACCAAACGAACGGTTGGCAAGCAAGCCGCCGTACTCGCGTGCAAAGGGAACACACTGTGCAACACATTGGTCGATAATAGAACCCGAAACCTCTGCCAAACGATAAACGTTAGCCTCGCGTGCACGATAGTCACCACCCTTTATAGTATCGTAGAAAAGACGATAAACAGAGTCACCATCGTTCTGATAGTTCTTGGCAGCATTGATACCTCCCTGTGCAGCAATAGAGTGAGCACGGCGGGGAGAATCCTGAATACAGAAGTTAAGAACGTTGAAACCCATTGCACCGAGCGATGCAGCAGCCGAAGCACCTGCAAGACCAGTACCTACAACAATGATATCAAGTTTACGCTTGTTGGCAGGGTTCACCAATTTCTGATGTGCCTTATAATTAGACCACTTTTCGGCCAAAGGACCCTCAGGAATTTTAGAGTCCACTTTTATTGAACTTATTTTAGCCATATTATTTAGTTTTTAGATTTTATACAAGAAATAAGGTGTTATCAGCAACCTGCACAAGGACAAACTGCATAAACAGCTACAACCGCCAAGAAGCCTAAAATGATGAGAGTAACAATTACATTACCGATAACTCTCCAACGGTTGAACCAGATTTGGTTTGCCCAACCCAATGTCTGCATTGCACTCCAGAAACCGTGTGTAAGGTGGAACCACAAAGCAACCAACCAGATAACGTAAAGAGCCACATAAACGGGACAAGCAAAAGTCTCCTTAATGTAGTGAACACCATCGGTAGCAAGCGATACATCAACATTGGCACCAAGCATGTGAAGTACCTCCACAAGCTGCATGTTTGCCCAGAAGTTGAACAAGTGCAATGCCATACCAAGAACAACGATAACTCCAAGTACAAACATGTTCTGCGAAGCCCACTCTACATTCTTAGGCTTAACAGTGTAGGCATAACGCTGACCGCCACGAGCCTTTCTGTTCTGCAAAGTGAGAATGATTGCATAAACAAAATGCACCACCACAAGGGCTGCAAGACCGGCTGTCGCAATGAGCGCATACCAGTTGGCACCCAAAAACTCACAAATCATGTTGTACCCCTCGGCGCTGAAGATAGCAACCAAGTTCATTGACATGTGGAAAAGGAGGAAAAGCACAAGGGCAATACCCGACACGCTCATAATAACCTTCTTTCCCACAGAAGAATTAAATAACCACATAATAAATTGATATTAAATTATATAATAAATAAATTGTTAATGCAAAACAAAGCTAATAATGCAAATACAGCATTACTAATTTACAAAAATAAAACATTTTTATTAAAAACCACATTTTTTAGTAAAATAATTCCCTCTAATAATGTATGCGGGCAAATATTAAAGATAACCTGCGGGGTAAGATAAATGTTTTTATTATCTTTGCCACACGGCAAAGCCGCACCACTAAGATAACAAAGAAACAGAGTGATTTTTGAATACGACATATTGGTTATAGGAGCAGGGCACGCAGGCTGCGAGGCTGCCGCTGCCGCCGCCAACCTGGGCAAGAAGACATGTCTGATGACAATGGACATGAACAAGATTGCCCAAATGAGTTGTAACCCAGCCATTGGAGGAATTGCCAAAGGGCAGATTGTGCGCGAGATTGACGCACTCGGGGGATACATGGGCATAATAACAGACAAAGCCTCAATTCAATTCCGCATGCTGAACCGCTCAAAAGGACCTGCAATGTGGAGTCCGCGTGCACAATGCGACCGCATGAAATTCAGTCAATATTGGAGAGAGACTCTTGAGAATCTCCCCAACCTGCACATGTGGCAAGATTGCGCCACTGAGATTGTTGTAGAAAGCGGGGTAGCTATCGGCGCGAAGACACAACTCGGAGCCGAGTTTCGCGCAAAGAGCATAATTATTACCGCCGGTACATTCCTCAACGGGCTGATGCATGTGGGGCGAGTGCAATTCGAAGGAGGACGCATAGCCGAGCCCGCCGCCAAAGGACTCACCGAATCCTTGAAAAAACACGGCATAGAAAGCGGGCGCATGAAAACGGGAACACCTGTGCGCCTCGACAAGCGCAGTATAAACACGCAACTCGTTGATATTCAACGCGGAGACGAAGATTTTCATTGTTTCTCATATTTGTCGAACGAGAGAAAATTACAACAACTCCCCTGCTGGGCATGTTACACCAACCCCGATGTTCATCAAACCTTGCGCGATGGCCTCAAAGACTCGCCGCTCTACAACGGACAGATACAAAGTATCGGACCACGCTACTGCCCAAGCATCGAAACAAAGATTGTAACATTTGCCGAGCGCGAGCGACACCTGCTCTTTTTGGAGCCCGAAGGCGAAACCACACAAGAGGTTTATGTAAATGGTTTCTCATCGTCGCTCCCCATGGACATACAGCTAAACGCACTACGCAAAATACC
>CAYRFX010000139.1:0-2364 GCA_964423665.1 uncultured Bacteroidaceae bacterium
GCATAGCGCACAATCATCGTTGCCACGTCATCACGCAGCACGTCATTATCGGTAACAACAAGGTCACCTGTTTCGGCATCGTCAAGTCTCAGCTGTTTGTGCAGCTCTGCGAATATGCCAGTCCAACCACACAGACGTCTGCCAGACAAGGCACCAAGGAGTGCCCTTACAAAGTCAGAACTTGCATCAATGTCATTGCCATTCAGATAGTCAGAACCCTTGACGGCATACTTGGTAACTTCACAGACAGCACCGGCAATACCCTTGCCGGTGTCCTTTACTTTCTGGATATGGACAATGGGCACATAATCCAGACCGCAGGCAGTTTTCCAAAGTTCGCTCCATCTGGCTTGCGTAATGTAGTCCTTCTTGAAGTAAGACGGACGAACAGCCAAAATCACATGAAGGTGAGGATGGAACGTGCCGTCTTTGTGATTCCTTGTCACTTCCAAGGAACGGAACGTACCACAAATGACGGAACGGAATTCTTTATTCTTGTGATACAAATACCGCCAACCATCAAACAGGGCTTGAACAGTTTCGGGTAACTGCTCAGCTGAACAGTTGCGGACGGTAAGTGTCAGAAAGAGGAACTCGTACCCCTCCATGAGGTTCATTACTTGGGACACCTGAGAGAAAATCTTGAGTGACCTTCTCCAGTTACACATGGGACAAAGCCTATCCTTGCAGAAATTCGCCGAGTGCAATTTAGCTTCGGATTCACCGACCTTGAATTCAAGGAATGTGCCACAATCAAGAACTCTATGTGCTCTACGTTCAAGGTCAATGTTTGTATAGACACCTGCGAGCACCTCAGTTTGTTCTTTCTTCGGAGTGAACTTTTTTGTGAGTTCATCTTGCAAAGAATCCAATGTGTCGGTATAATGACTGCGTAGTGTATTAGCGCAGTCCCCTTTGGTCTCGACGAATGGCCGTTCGTCGAGGCCTTTTTTCTTTACTTTTTCGGGCCTTATATTTCTCACCTCTTTTCACTTTAACCAGTTAAAAAGTTTCCACCCCCCCGACAGGGGTCAAACCTTAGAGCGCCAACGGTTACAGCGATTTTTGCTTGGGCCAGTTGTTTCTATAGTATCAAGTTAAGGTATCCGAGACCTCAAAATTGGCACTTTTACAGCTGACCCATGAGCTTGTTGTAGCTGTTTTCGACGGCATCAAGGCTTTCTTTCAAATCTTCTTCTGAGCCGTTGGTAGCCTTGTTTAACAACTTGGCGAAACCTGCCAAAATAGATTTGGCGTCGGGCATCATCTCCTGAGCGTCCATGTACTTTTCAAGTGCCAGGACAATCAATGCACTTCTGGTCATACCATGCTTATCGGCGAAGTCATCAACCCGAACAAGGATTTCTTCGTCAATCGTGATATTGCATCGAATGGCTGCCATCATCTCACCACCTTTCTTGAATCCATTATACACACCGATATGCACACTGTAAAGAGTTATTTTTCCTATTTCGAAACTTTTTTTCGACAGGATTCGACACCAGCCGACAAAGGCCACTTTTGGGGGGATACCCCCCAAACCCCCATTGTCTTTAAAGCGCGATGATTGCTCACACACCAAGGGATGCTTCCGTGGCTATCGCCATACTTGGCACAGGGGGCTTACCTATCAAGGCTTTCGCACAGGGGGTCACTACCATAAAGCCAGGTTGTTCATGCCAGCCGCAGGCTCTGGCATCTCGTAACAGACAGCAGTTGCGAAAAACAGCACCCAGACCGAAGTCCGAGTGCCGTTTTGAAAGGAGGTATAAGGGGGGGAGCATATTGATAATCAGCTGAGATAATCATAGTCGATTACTTCACCTTTATCGGGGTCAAACACTTCCCATTTAACACGGCCTTGACCGAGTTCATTCAATGCCTGAACCTTTTCCCAATGAGCGTCTGGGTCAGAGCACTGGTCAACAAGGTGGTCGTTAAGATAGATTCGGTAAATCACAATAGCACTCCTTTTCGGTTAGTGTTTCGCTTGTGCTGCACACCATGGGCGCAAAGAACCTACATCGAAATGCAGTTCTCCGGTACCAGTTGCAGGGTACAGCCGAACACGGATTTCGCCGATCTCGTTCTTGGTAAGCTTCTGATCCGCACAGTAGCGAATCACAGAATCGGTAATTGCCATCAGATCCAACAGGGAATATTCAATCATGTACAGTCTCCTCTCTAAGCGTTGGAGAGAGGACGCACGCACGTCTGTTGCGTGCGGCCTCTCTCCTCTCATTCATCGCCGGAAGCGCTCTCAGGGCACTTTCTCGGCCTGTATGACGGTGTAGACACCAGCACGCCATGCATAGCGCACAATCATCGTTGCCACGTCATCACGCAGCACGTCATTATCGGTAA
>CAYRFX010000140.1:0-2313 GCA_964423665.1 uncultured Bacteroidaceae bacterium
TCACCAGAAGATTCCTGTTTATTCCCATCAGTGTGACGGATTCCCTTTATCTGGCAACCCAAAACATAAAGCCGAGACAAGTGGCTGCCATGGGCAAAGACAAGATGGATGATATCAAAAATGCCATCGTGGAGATCTATCGGCATAATAACAAGTGCCTGATCGGATATACCAACGAGAATGCCGCAAAGTATAAGCAGCTCACCGCTTCCAAATAAGCGGTTAAAACGCCCTCTCCAAGCTGAGAGGGCGTTTTATTTTGTCTGTCATTCTATCTGTCCGGCAAGCTCCTTAAGACGTTCTCTTGCAGCCACCGGGCGGGGATGTTCCGCACCGTATGCTTCCTCGAGCAGCGGTGCAGCTTCCATCAGGCATTCGTACTCCCGGGCATAGACTCCTAAAAGTCCGTGGGCACGAGCCATGTTTCGCAGCGCCTCTCCCAGAGCAATGCCACCCTGCTGACGAGCCACGGATAACACTTCAGTCAGATGCGGGATTGCCTCCTCCGGTTTGGCCATGTCCAAAAGCAGCACAGCATAATTATTCCGTGCAACGTTGAAATACACTTGACCCTCTCCATAGGAAAGGATTTCTTCATAGGCTTCCTTCGCTTCAGCATACTTTTTCTGCCGCTGAAGGATAATGGCAAGCTGATTCAGCGTGGAATAGTAATTGATGTCTTTTCCGAAGTATTCCTCTATTATGGCCAACGCACCTTCGATTGCCTGCCGGGCGTTTTGCAGATCACCGTAATACAGCTCGTAGGTTCCCAAACAGGAAAGATACTGTATCGTTACGGATGGCATTGCGATGGACTTTTCCAATTTCTCCATTTGATCCAGAAGGGGCTTTGCGGCTTCTCCTTGCCCAAACTTTATATATAATACGACAAGACCCGCAATATTGTCATAGGTTTGCGCTTCCCCGCATTCAGGGTGCTGTGTCACAAACGCAGCACCAACCTCTCCCCAATGCAGCGCCTCTTCAGAGCGCCCGCGATATTCGGCAAGGGTAATCAGTTCATAATAAGCAGAAGCCTGCTGCTGCGCGGATGCATCTGCTTCCAGCACAGCATGGAGCATTTCCTCAGCCAGTTCCGGGCGGTTCTTATAAAGCTGGACATTGGCGAATATGCAAAATTCCAAAAATCTGGGGACGGGGACTGTAAGCTGTGCCTGCTGCCTGCGAAATACAGCCTCAACCGCTTCCTCATCGTCAAGCATCCAGCCGCAAAGCAAGGTGTGCCATACAATTTCCACGGTTTCATTCAGATCCGGGCAGCGTTTAAGCATCTTCTGAACCTGCTGTTGATACCGTATAGCAAGCTGGCGGGTGGGCTGCTGATAGTGCATGGCATCCATAACATCCAGCATTAACTCTGGGCTGATGCCGCCTGTCAGAAATTGGCTGATATGAATCAAAATCCGGCAAACCCGGCGGTGTTCATCAGTGCTCCTCTCCGTTCCAGTATCGTCTGTCAGCTTCTGGTGGAGTCCGGAGAGGATTCCCTCCAAACGGATCTGCGTCAGCGTTTTCCGGCGAAGGCACTGGGCAATCAGTGGGTGCATGGAATAGCCGCTGTCATTGCGCTCCAGCCAGCCGCCGTCCGTCAGGATCTGCAGGCTGTTCCGCAGACCTTTTTCCTCCCCGTAAACAGCCGGAAATGTCGTCTTCAAAAAATCAACACCATAACTGCCATAGGGAAGCAGTGTAAACAGCACTGTGATCTCCTGACACCCCCGAGGAATACGGTTTAAGGAATATAACTGGGCATACATCTGCTCGATCCGAACGGTTCGGTCATCCTCCATCCATGTCAGTGCCATACCGTCGCGCAGCAGCCGCTCCCGCAGTTTCGCTACCGTCCAGTTTTTGCTTTGGGCGGCCTTCGCCATCAGCCGCAGGGTTAGCGGATGACAGATCAACGGATCCTCCAGCAGCCCCAGCAGCTCTGTACGATCTTCTTCGGTTAGCGGATGACCGTAGTTGTCCCGGAAGATCAGCTTACCTGTGGACGTTGTAGGCCCTGTCAATTCATATACCTCAAAACCTTCCAGCATCTTGCGCCTGGAAGTAACCATCACAGCACAGGGCATCTGAGCCAGACAAAGTAGATTTTCATCACTGTCGGCCCCATTCGTAACATCATCCAGCAGCAGAAGAAGCTTCCCCTCCCGGGCTTCCTTTTTCAATCGGTAAAGGATGCACTGGAATGTCTCCTCGCGGTTCTGCTGGCGGAGTGCAGGGAACGCGTGACTCAGGCTTTCCACCAGATCCGTCTGATACTGGACAATAGCAAGTTTATCGACTACG
>CAYRFX010000141.1:0-2301 GCA_964423665.1 uncultured Bacteroidaceae bacterium
TCACTGACGCATACGATGCTTTCGAACATTTCGGATTCTTCAAATTTCTCACATCTAAGGAGTGGAGTTACACCGAGGGTGCCGAGCAATATGGAGCGTTGCCGTTTATTACAGGCACGCTGATGACAACCCTGTTGGCTCTTGTTTTCTGTATTCCCTTTTCACTGCCCGTTGCTTTGTTCGTGGGCGAGTATTTCAAAGGCACAAAGGTTGCTTCGGTACTGAGTACCGTAACCGATTTGCTGGCTGGTATCCCCTCTATTATCTATGGTCTGTGGGGCTTTTATACGTTGCGCCCACTGATTATGGCTCTCAATATTTCACCGCAAGGTTCGGGTGTGTTGACCGCTTCATTGGTGTTGGCAATTATGATTGTACCATATGCCGCCTCGCTCAGTGCCGAGTTTATTAAGATGGTGCCTAACGATTTGAAGGAGGGTGCATATAGTCTTGGAGCAACTCGTGCCGAGGTTATTCGTAATGTTATATTCCCTGTTGCGGGTTCGGGTGTATTCTCCTCTTATATATTGGCTATTGGTCGTGCGTTGGGCGAGACGATGACTGTAACGATGCTTATCGGTAACACTAATAATATTCCCGATTCAATCACTTCGACAGGAAATTCTATGGCTTCAATCATCGCCAACCAATTTGGTGAAGCCTCTGACCTGCGTTTCTCATCGTTGATTGCCATTGGTCTTGTGTTATTTCTAATTACGGCAGTGATAAATATGATAGGTAAAATAATGATTAAACGCGCAAGAATATCTTAAACTATGGCTACTTCAAAAATAAAGAATCGTCTGGTAAAAGACAAAGCAATGCTCTGGGTGGTCTGCCTATTTGCAGCACTCACGGCAGTCCCACTATTTGCCATTTTGGGTGAGGTGTTTGTGCGAGGTTTCGACCAGCTGTCGTGGTCGTTCTTTACCGAGCCGACACCTACTGCATATAAGGCAATGAAGGCAATCGAGGCTGGTGAGCCCATACCCGGAGGGATTGCAAACGGTATTATCGGAACAATGATTATGCTTGGTATGGCTGCTGTTGTTGCAGTTCCTACGGGAATTTTATGCGGCGCGTTTTTGGCAGAGAATCCTAAAAACCGCTTTGCGCAATTAGTGAGTTACCTCACCGATCTGCTGCAAGGTACCCCCTCGGTGATTATCGGTATTGTAACCTACATTTGGGTCGTTGTTCCAATGAAGGGCTATTCGGCTATTGCCGGTAGTGTTGCATTATTTATTATGATGCTTCCGCTTATCATCCGCTCAACGGAAGAAACCTTGAAAATATTACCACAATCACTCAAAGAAGCAGGTTTGGCTCTTGGTGGCAACCGTGCTCGTGTAATGCTGAAAGTTCAACTCCCTGCCGCCTTTGGCGGTATCTTTACTGGCGTGTTGCTCGCCATCTCGCGCGTGATTGGCGAAACTGCTCCGCTGATGTTTACCGCACTCGGCTGTTCGTTCATTCGCTTTGCGATTGATAAACCTATTTCGGCAGTGCCACTGCTTATATGGGAGTTCTTTAATGACCCCAACCTGCAAGAACTGATTTGGGGTGCATCACTCTTTTTGTTATTATTTGTTCTTACGTTGAATCTTTTATCAAAATATCTTGCAAAGAAATGGAATCAGTAACACCTATACTTGAATTTAACAAGACTTGCGTATCATATACCAAGCAGACGATGGCAGTAAAATATGTATCAGCAGCCATTGATAGAAACACCATTACCGCCATTATGGGACCTTCGGGCTGTGGTAAATCCACGCTGTTGCGTGCAGTAAACCTCATGCACAACCTCTATCCCAATATACGAGTGGATGGCGAAATATTGCTTGGTGGAGAAAACATACTCTCAATGGAGCCTATAGATGTGCGTCGTCGTGTTGGTATGGTCTTTCAGCGTCCAGCGCCATTCCCCACGATGAGCATCTACGACAATGTGCTTTCGGGCTATGCACTCAATGGAATCCGTTTATCAAGAACTGAGAAAAATGAGACTGTGGAACGCTGTTTGAAGAGTGTTGCACTTTGGGATGAGGTAAAAGATGTATTGAATAAAAAGGGTACATTCCTGTCGGGTGGTCAGCAACAGCGATTGTGTATTGCTCGAGCCTTGGCGATGAAACCTGATGTGCTTCTTATGGACGAGCCTACCTCGGCGCTTGACCCGATTGCAACAGCACATATTGAGGAACTTATGCAGGAACTTCAAAAGGAGGTTACAATTCTTATCGTTACCCACAATATGGGGCAGGCAATGCGAATATCGTCAAAGTCGATGTTTATGTA
>CAYRFX010000142.1:0-2243 GCA_964423665.1 uncultured Bacteroidaceae bacterium
GTCATGACCGGCTTCACCGGCGTGATCCTGGCGCTCTATGCCACCGGCCAGAATCGGGCATGCTTTGAAGATTTCTCCTGTCGGTACGAATAATCGTTTTTTCATGAGCCGCGGCATTTTTTGCTGCCGCGGCTCATTCCACAAATCCTGCACACCTGCCCTGTGCAGGCTATTTTTTATTCCCTTTTGTCCGTCATATGATTGCATTCGTCTTTCTGTCGTGGTATAATGGCTCAAAATTCGAAAAATCAAATTGTGAAGGAGGAATCCTATGCGTATCGTGATCAAGATCGGCACCAGTACCCTGGCTCACGCCAGCGGCCATCTGAATATCCGCCGGGTGGAAGAGCTGTGCAAGATCATCAGTGATATTAAAAATGCAGGCCATCAGGTGATCCTGGTATCCTCCGGCGCCATTGGAATGGGTATCGGTAAGCTGGGGCTGCAGGAACGCCCCACTGATATTCCCACCAAGCAGGCTGCTGCCGCGGTGGGACAGTGCGAGCTGATGTATACCTATGACAAGCTGTTCAGCGAATACAACCATACCGTTGCGCAGCTGCTGATCACCGGCGACGATGTTGCCAACGACACCCGGCACAGGAATTTTCGCAACACCCTGGACCGGCTGCTGGGCTTGGGCGTTCTTCCCATCATCAACGAAAATGATACCGTTGCCACCAACGAGATCGTCATCGGCGACAACGACACCCTGGCTGCCATCGTTGCCGACAGCATCCATGCTGATAAGCTGATCCTGCTGTCGGACATTGACGGGCTGTACTCTGCCGATCCCCATACCCACCCGGACGCCAAGCTGATCAGCCGCGTGACCAAGCTCGATGATGAAATTCAGGCACTAGGCGGCGGCAGCGGCTCCAATCTGGGCACCGGCGGAATGGCCACCAAGCTCCAGGCTGCGAAGATCTGCATGGCCGCCGGCTGCGACATGATCATCACCAACGGAAACGACCCGGCCAATCTCTACCGCATTCTGGATGGCCAGAGTGTGGGCACGACTTTTACGGAGGAACGCATATGATCCAGATGCTCACCGCCGCCAAAGCGGCAAAAGCGGAAGTATCCGCCCTGTCTAAAATGCAAAAAAACAGAGCTTTGGAAGCCATGGCCCAGTCACTGCTGGATCATACTCAACAGATCCTGGCTGCCAACGGGGAGGATCTTGCCAGAGCGGAGCACAGCATTTCCCCTGTCATGCTGGACCGGCTGCGGCTGACACCGGAACGGATCGAAGACATGGCTTCCGGCATCCGGGAGGTTGCCGCGCTTCCGGATCCCACCTGCAGGATCCTGGAGGAGCATACCCGCGGTGACGGACTGGTGATCCGAAAGATCTCCGTCCCCATGGGCGTCATCGCCATCATTTACGAAAGCCGGCCCAATGTGACCAGCGATGCTGCCGCATTGGCTCTGAAAAGCGGAAATGTCTGTGTGCTGCGGGGCGGTAAAGAGGCCATCGGCTCCGCTTCTGCCATTGTCAGCGCACTGCGCAGCGGTCTGGCTGCCGCAGGCGTGACAGAAAATGCCATCAATCTGGTCACGGACACCTCCCGGGCCAGCGCCACCGCGCTGATGCAGGCAGAGGGTTACATCGATCTGCTGATCCCCAGAGGCGGCGCAGGACTGATCAATGCCTGTGTCCGGCAGGCAACCGTGCCCTGCATTGCCACCGGCACCGGGATCTGCCACATCTACGTGGAAAAAACAGCCGACCTGGATATGGCACTTTCCATCCTCAACAATGCCAAAACCAGCCGCCCCAGCGTGTGCAACGCGGCGGAGGTGCTGCTGGTAGATCAGGAGATCGCCCCCACCTTCCTGCCCATGGTACATCAGGCACTGGTCACCGACCGGCCGGCGCAGCCCGTTCAGCTGCGGCTGGATGCATACGCCCAGAGCATCATTCCGGGGATCCCTGCCGCCCCGACGGACTTTGACACCGAATTTCTGGACTATGTTCTGGCAGTCAAATGTGTGTCCGGCGTTCAGGAAGCCCTCGCCCACATTGCGGCGCATTCCACCGGCCACAGCGAAGCCATCGTGACCCGGTGCGAGGAAGCAAAACGCGCCTTTACAGCCGGGGTGGACAGTGCGGCGGTATACGTCAACGCCTCTACCCGGTTTACCGACGGCGGCGAGTTTGGTCTGGGGTGCGAAATGGGCATCGCCACCCAAAAGCTGCATGCCCGGGGGCCCATGGGTCTGCGGGAACTGACCACCTA
>CAYRFX010000143.1:0-2206 GCA_964423665.1 uncultured Bacteroidaceae bacterium
TAAAAAAGAATGAGTATGTAGCCATTATTGTTAGTGTACTTTATCGGATGCTTACTTTTAGAAAATAAAAATAGGATTACCCTTCGGAGGTAATCCTATTTCTTGAATACATTTTTTATTTTCTATTTTTTGCTCTATCTTATTGAGATACATTGCGATACTAATATCGTAATGTATTCGATATTTCAAAGATACTAATTTCGAAGCAAATTACAACAAAAAGGTGGTTAATACCGCTGGCTCTCGTAATGTATTCGATATTTCAAAGATACTAATTTCGAAGCAAATTACAACTGCCGAAGCAATTACATTGCCGGTAACGCCAATGTATTCGATATTTCAAAGATACTAATTTCGAAGCAAATTACAACGCAGTCGAGGAAGAAGCCGAAGCGGTGGACAATGTATTCGATATTTCAAAGATACTAATTTCGAAGCAAATTACAACAGATAGAACAAGAGTATAATGCGAGGAAAGAATGTATTCGATATTTCAAAGATACTAATTTCGAAGCAAATTACAACCAATTGAGAGATAAAGTAAAAGAAAGTTGTAATGTATTCGATATTTCAAAGATACTAATTTCGAAGCAAATTACAACTCTGGGTGTACTCCAAGATAATTTACCATTAATGTATTCGATATTTCAAAGATACTAATTTCGAAGCAAATTACAACACTGTTGAGTGGGAGTATAGCGTGAAGTTTAATGTATTCGATATTTCAAAGATACTAATTTCGAAGCAAATTACAACCTTATGATGCCTGTTCACTCAATGAGTGAAATGTATTCGATATTTGACTCATCCGCCTTTTCGCACTCCACGCATCGCCTCCTTTGTCTGCGTTTGCGTGACTATTGCTGCGTCGTCGTCTAAGTTATTATACCACTTTCAAAGAACTAATTTCGAAGCAAATTACAACGGTTCTGCGAGGTTACAACCGCCACTTTGTAATGTATTCGATATTTCAAAAATAGTGCCAACGAGTTAAACTTCAAATTTATTTGAAAGTTTTTCAACGAGTGCCGCCTTATTTTATATAAAGATACTAATTCCAAAGTAAATAACAATACACGTTCCTTGCCTGCAGTCGTAATATTTAATGTATTTGGAATTTGATTCCTCCGTTTTAGCTTTGCGTGAGTATTGCCAATATCGTTATCAAAGTGTTTTGCACAAAGTGTTTTGCTACTTTCAAAGCGAGTGATTTTTTTGTTGCCCGTTTCTTTTTTTAGAATTTTGACTATATTTGCTATAAGAAAAGAAGGCTTATATGATACTTTTACATTTTCTTTATCATGGCAATGGTGGGTTATTCCTAATACTCCTATGGTTATGTGTGGCTATCTTTCTCCTAAGAAAGCCCATTGCCGGCTGTTTGGGATATATAATATTGTTGCCACTTTTCCTTCCTCTTCTCATCATCTATTTAATTACAGGTTGGGAACCAAACTGGTTGAAAAAGAAAGACAAAGATATATAATATGATACCGGCTTTTCTTATACATCACAATTGGGATATGTGGGATATAGTAATTATCCTCATAGTTCTTGCCATAATATATAGGAAGAAATTAGCGATAGGGCTATTCAATATACTCTTCTATATAATTATGCTTCCACTGCTTGTTCCATTGGCGCTGATATCTGTAATTTTCAAATGGGAACCCAAGTGGGTTAAGAAGTGGGAAAAAGATGTAGAGGAGTATAAGAATAAACATCAGTGAATTAAATACTCAGATCATAATAGTTTCTGTATTTGTTTGCCGTTTTATTGCTATTTGATGTTTTCTCTTTCCTCTGCACTTGTGTGAGTGTTACCGGTGTGGTATATGCGTATTTCTTCTCCTTGAACAATAAAAATTGCGAGGCTGTAAATTGCCTCGCAATCACAAAGTCCCAAGCTTGATCTCTCGCGCTACGCGGCGACTTTGTTTTATGTGGCGGTGCAGCTTGATCTCTCGCGCCTTTTAAGCACTCGCACCACATAATGATAGTTGCAACAGCCTCGCAATCACAAAGTCCCAAGCTTGATACCATCGCGCCATCCGGCGACTTTGTGTTATAAATGGGTCACGGCTTGATACCATCGCGCCTTTTTGGAACATCCTATAACGCCAAGCTGTAGCAATATTTCATGTGCAAATATATCACAAACGAGCGAGATATACAAAGCTTGCTTTGATATTTCCCAGCGAGTGCA
>CAYRFX010000144.1:0-2204 GCA_964423665.1 uncultured Bacteroidaceae bacterium
TATGAACATTAAACCATTAGCAGACAGAGTGCTCATACTGCCTATGGCAGCAGAGGAGAAGACAATCGGCGGTATTATTATCCCCGACACCGCAAAAGAGAAACCCTTGCAGGGTAAGGTAGTTGCTGTTGGCAACGGAACAAAAGAGGAGGAGATGGTAATCGCAGTTGGCGACCAGGTGCTCTATGGAAAATATTCGGGCACAGAGCTTGAGTATGAGGGCGAGAAATATTTGATAATGCGTCAGAGCGATGTATTGGCTATTTTAGGATAATTAAATAACTTTTTTCAATCATGGCAAAAGAGATTCTTTTTAATATGGAGGCTCGCGACCAGCTTAAAAAAGGTGTCGATGAGCTCGCAAATGCAGTGAAAGTAACATTGGGCCCCAAAGGTCGCAACGTAATTATAGAGAAAAAGTTTGGTGCACCCCACATTACAAAAGACGGTGTTTCGGTGGCAAAAGAGATTGAGCTTGCCGATGCTTATATGAACACAGGTGCACAGCTTGTAAAATCGGTTGCATCAAAGACCAACGACGATGCAGGTGATGGCACAACAACAGCAACCTTGCTCGCACAGGCAATCATCACCGAGGGATTGCGCAACGTAACCGCAGGTGCCAACCCCATGGATCTGAAACGCGGTATCGACAAGGCCGTGACAAAGGTTGTGGAGTCTATCAAAGCGCAGAGCGAGACCGTGGGTGACAACTACGACAAGATTGAGCAGGTGGCAACAATCTCTGCCAACAACGATGGCGAGATAGGTAAACTCATTGCCGATGCAATGCGCAAGGTAACAAAAGATGGCGTAATCACCATTGAGGAGGCAAAGAGCCGCGACACCACAATCGGTGTGGTTGAGGGTATGCAGTTCGACCGTGGTTATCTCTCGCCCTATTTCATGACCGATACCGAGAAGATGGAGTGCAACATGGACAACCCCTATATTCTCATCTACGACAAGAAGATTACCAACCTCAAGGATATGCTTCCCATTTTGGAGGCAGCAGTGCAGACCGGTCGTCCATTGCTCATCATTGCCGAGGATGTAGAGAGTGAGGCTCTCACAACACTTGTTGTGAACCGCCTGCGTTCACAGTTGAAGATTTGTGCTGTTAAGGCTCCCGGCTTCGGTGACCGTCGCAAAGACCTTCTTGAGGATATTGCAACCCTCACAGGCGCCATCGTTATCAGCGAGGAGAAGGGTATCAAGCTCGAGCAGGCAACATTGGAGATGCTCGGTACATGCGGCCGCATCACAGTGAGCAAGGAGAATACCACCATCGTCGATGGTAACGGCAATAAGGAACTTATCGCAGCTCGTGTAGCACAGATTAAGTCGCAGATTGCAACAACAAAGAGCGACTACGACAAGGAGAAATTGCAGGAGCGTCTTGCAAAACTCGCAGGCGGTGTTGCAGTGCTCTATGTGGGCGCAGCATCGGAGGTTGAGATGAAGGAGAAGAAAGACCGCGTTGATGACGCTCTCTGTGCAACCCGTGCAGCCATCGAAGAGGGTATCGTTCCCGGTGGTGGTGTGGCTTATATCCGCTCAATCGACTGTCTCGAGGGTATGGAAGCTGCAAATCCCGATGAAAAGACCGGTATCAACATCATCAAACGTGCAATAGAAGAGCCCCTGCGCCAGATTGTTGCAAATGCAGGCAAAGAGGGTGCTGTTATTGTTCAGAAGGTGCGCGAGGGCAGTGCCGATTATGGTTACAATGCCCGTGCCGATGTGTATGAGAATCTCTTTGCAGCTGGTGTTGTGGATCCTGCCAAGGTTACACGCGTGGCACTGGAGAACGCTGCTTCAATTGCAGGTATGTTCCTCACAACAGAGTGCGTAATTGTTGAGAAGAAAGAGGATAAACCCGAACTTCCCATGGGTGCTCCCGGTATGGGCGGCATGGGCGGTATGATGTAAATATCCAAAAGTCAATAAACAAGACTGGCTCTTACCCTGTTGATGAACAATAACCGGAGGTAAGAGCCAGTCTTGTTTATTTTGATAAATAGAATCCACGAACCATTATATCTTTTTCATGGCATAATGTCCTTGTGATTATGCCTCCTTCAACTGCTCAAAGAACTGCTGGCGAGCATGGAACAGCGTTATCACTGCATAGGGAACGATATGTTCAAGGTTGGCGTCTTTTGGGAGTTTTTCCTCAAAGCAGGCCCAAACGTGGTCATCAT
>CAYRFX010000145.1:0-2157 GCA_964423665.1 uncultured Bacteroidaceae bacterium
TTGTTCCACCTGCAAGCTCTTTAATCAGAATTGCCGCCTGTTTCAATGCATAGATTACATTGTTAGGGTCGGTACCGCGCTCGTAACGGAACGAAGCATCGGTCTGCAAGCCGTGACGGCGGGCTGTCTTGCGTATCCATGTGGGGTGGAAATAGGCACTCTCCAGGAATACATTCTTAGTCTCCTCGGTAGTACCGGAATCCAATCCGCCAAAGACACCGGCAATACACATAGGCTCCTCGGCGTTACATATCATTAGGTCGCGATCCGATAGTTTGCGCTCTACCCCATCAAGAGTAACAAAAGGAGTGCCCTCGGGGAAAGTGCGCACAACAACCTTGCCACCTTTGATTTTGTCGGCATCAAAGCAGTGCATGGGCTGACCGTAAGCGTGGAGTATATAGTTTGTTATATCCACAATATTGTTTATGGGGCGCAAACCTATGATTTGCAGTTTGTTTTTCAGCCAATCGGGGCTCTCTTTCACTGTTACGCCTTTTACAGTAACACCTGCATAGCGCATGCAAGCCTCGGGGTTCTCCACAACAATGTCAATGGGCAAAGAGTTGTCATCTACCTTGAAGGCGTCGCATGAGGGGCGTGTTATTGAACTGCCACCGCAATTCTGTGTGAGATAAGCAAATAGGTCGCGTGCAACACCGTAGTGTGAACAGGCATCGGCACGATTGGGGGTGATATCCACGCCAATGAGATAGTCGCTCTTTATGTTGTAATACTCCTTTGCGGGGGTACCGGGAACAGCATCGGCAGGCAACACAATGATACCATCGTGGCTTGTGCCCACGCCTATTTCATCTTCGGCACATATCATACCGAAAGATTCCACGCCACGGATTTTACCCTTTTTAATTGTAAAACACTCGTCGCCACTATACAATTTTGTACCGATGGTTGCAACAACCACCTTCTGCCCTGCTGCCACATTAGGCGCACCGCAAACAATTTGTGTGGGGTTGCCATCGCCCAAATTCACTGTTGTTATGTGAAGATGGTCGCTATCGGGGTGGTCGATACAGGTGAGAACCTCACCAATAACCAATCCTTCAAGACCGCCTTTTATTGTCTGCACCTCTTCAACACCATCTGTCTCCAAGCCTATGGAGGTGAGAGCAGCTGAAACCTCTTCGGGAGCAAGGTCGCAAGCGACATACTCTTTAAGCCAATTATAAGAAATGTTCATATGTTAAGTTTTTATTTATTTTCGCCTTATTTTCTTGCAGTCGCGCAAGCGACTGCGAAGTTACACTTTTTTTATCAAATTTAGAAACGTTAGAGCAATAATTAAAGCAACAAATTTACAAGGCGGGTAGATAAAATCCATATAGAAACAATTTCTCCCCAGAATCATATAATTTTGGGGAGAAATTCATATATGAAAACTCTTTTTATTGCACATATCGCCAGGTGGGAACATTTTCTTCACTCATATCACGAAGCACAAAGAAACGCCCTCTCTTTTGCAAGTAAAATTTCGCATCGTGGCGAGCGCATTTTATGAGTTGTTTACGCGTGCAGAAAGACAATCCTTTCTCATCATCGCTCGGCATATAAAGACCTACCTTTTTGATAATTTTTCCTTGTCTCAGAAAATGCAGTTCATCTGTACCATTTTCTAATTTATATTTTTTTTGCATACATATCAGCCTCATTCGATTCTTCTAACATTAACGATTTGCTATAATAGACACAAACCAAAGTATCCCAATCGAAAGGTTCCACCTCGGTAAAATCTACCACACATTTAGTAGTATCTTTGCCTGCCATTTTCCAGGAATCCCAACATTTTACTATTGCACGGTTTATTTTATCTTTTTCCGTCAAAGAGAATGTTTTCAAAAAATATTTAGGTATTCCGGTATAAAAATCGACCATATACTCCAATTGTTCTATTGTATTACATTTGTTTATTCTTTTTAATTCAAAGAATATGAATGCGTTACAAACAAGTATTGCAACAAACAGATACAACAACAATTTCTTCATCTACCGTAATTGTTTAGATTATTATCTTGTATAAATTTTCACTACTGTCCACTAAAAAAGTGGACGATTAAAAATTAAATAAACTTGGTTCACTAGAGCCGAATCGTTCATTGACATTGTTGATATTTGATTTGTCGAAGAGGTCTCTCAAAT
>CAYRFX010000146.1:0-2143 GCA_964423665.1 uncultured Bacteroidaceae bacterium
ATTATCTATGGTATTTCTTATATTTACAATTCATGTATTAATTATTTCACGAAGTGACAGAGGGGAGGGTGTATTTTCGGCTCTTATTTTCTCTGCTATTCATAATAAAATCTAAGATTTTACGTTTTTTTATGTGTAAAACCCGGTGAAAATGAAGTGGTATAGTAATTTCAGAGGTATAAAATATATTCTTATAGCCGTGGCTGCTCTCATTGCCGCAGCTTCGCTCATAATATCAAACTCTCTGGTCGAGGACCTTAAAAACGAGGAGGTAAAGAAGATGCAGGTGTGGGCAGAGGCTATGAACTCTCTTAACAAGGCCGATGAGCATACTGACCTTGCTCTTGTACTCTCTGTGCTTAATGGAAACACCACAATTCCTGTGGTGGTAACAGACAGTAACGGGGCTATTACTCTGCATCGTAATATAGAGTTCAACAGCGATGCCGATTCCCTCGCTGTGCTCATGCAGATGGTTGCCGATATGCGCTTGCAGAATCAAAAGATTCGTGTTGATTTGGGGACAGAGGAGGGGAGCGACTATTTGGAGGTGTGCTATTCAGAGTCTCTAATCCTGAAACAGCTGGCATACTATCCTTATGTGCAGCTGCTGGTGGTGCTTCTCTTTTTTACCATCTGTTTTATTGCAATACTCAGCTCCAAACGCGCCGAGCAGAACCGCGTGTGGGTGGGGCTTTCAAAAGAGACTGCGCATCAGCTGGGAACGCCAATCTCGTCGCTTATGGCGTGGACTGCGGTGCTCAAAGAGAAATATCCCACTGATGAACTTTTGCCCGAGATGGAGCGCGACGTGGCGCGCTTGCAGCGTGTTGCTGAGCGTTTCTCAAAGATTGGTTCTCTGCCAGAGCCTGTTACCGAAGATGTTGTAGAGGTGGTAGATCGTGCTGTGGAGTATGTGAAACGGCGCAGCCCCGCACAGGTCGTATATACGGTGAACTATCCCAAGCGTCCGTTGCTTGTGCGCATGAATGCTCCTCTCATTGAGTGGGTCGTTGAGAATCTTTGCCGTAACGCCGTAGATGCAATGAATGGTGAGGGAGGTATAACCATTGCTATTCTGCAAAACGAGAACCGTGCGTTCGTTGAGATTTCCGATACCGGCAAAGGTATTCCTAAATCTAAGCATAAAAGGGTTTTTGAACCGGGTTATACGACAAAGAAACGCGGTTGGGGGCTTGGTCTTTCTCTTGCCAAAAGAATTGTGGAACAGTATCACAAAGGGCGCATTTTTGTTAAGCAGTCGGCTCCCGGCAAGGGTACAACCTTCCGCATTGAGTTGAAGAAATAGTATTTTTATGCTCGCCGTCTCTCCTCGGGGTGGCAATGCAACTCCTTCAACTGCGGGGGGGGGTATTCTGCTTTTCACTCAAAATGCGTTCTATTGCAAAAGAAAAAGGGTTGTTCCAAACATTTTTCTCTAAATTTGGGTGTCAATAAGAATTTTATTTGTATCTTTGTGTCCTAAATTCTGATAATACGGATAAAAGGCACTGCTTTTAGTCGGTTAAGTTGTTGAACTGATGATAAATAGTTGTGATGGGAAGATTTGATAAATACAATATTGACCTGAAAGGTCTGAAAGCCGAGCCGCTAAATATGGAGTTTTCTCTTGATAATGCATTTTTTGCAGATATTGATGGGGAAGAGTTCCAGAAAGGTACAGTCAAGGCTGTTGTGACGGCAAGAAAGAACCGCGATGTGTTTGATTTTGTTTTTACCTTGACAGGTACGGTTGTTGTTCCTTGCGACAGATGTCTCGACGACCTGGAGGTGGATATCGTTGCAGAGAACACATTGAGAGTGAAGTTAGGTACCGAGTATGCCGATGATGGCGATGTGGTGATTGTGCCCGAACAGGACGGCGACTTGAACATTGCTTGGTATCTCTATGAGTTTATAGCTCTGGCTCTGCCCATGAAACGTGTGCATGCCCCCGGGAAGTGCAACCGCGATATGGCAGGCAAGCTCAAGCAACACTCGCATGGCGAGGGTGCTGACGAGGAGTGTGGCGATGATGCTCCTGTGTTGATAGACCCGCGTTGGGAGGCTTTGAAGAATATACAAATTGAAGAAGATAATTAAAAAGTTAGAAAAATGGCACATCCTAAAAGAAGACAATCTA
>CAYRFX010000147.1:0-2042 GCA_964423665.1 uncultured Bacteroidaceae bacterium
AACGGCATTACCACAATTACCGTAACCGGCAGCAATCCGGCTATAATTGATATGGGCACGTACACCTCTACTGCTATTGGTGAAGCAATTTATTATCTTTCAAAAGAAGCGTCTTATAACGGCAAGATTGATTTGATTCTTCCCGATGTAACGGAAATCGTAGAAAAAGAGTTTATGAATGCATATGCCCTTAACAGCATTACACTTATATAACCCCACCGGCGAGTGCGACGGATGTAGAGCCAATCAATACCTATAGGGCAGGCGGGATTGACCACCCTCCTGCTCACTAACTCCCAAGCCGGGCGAAAACCAAATCGAATGAAAAAAGGTACTTTTGGGGATTTTTCTTCGGCTTTTTTGTATTTCGTGGACATTTGTCATATCTTTGTTGCAAAATAAAGGGATATGAAGAAACTTGTAGGAAGAGAGCGAGAAATAAAGGAACTCGACAGATGCATTGCGAGCGAACAGTCGGAATTTGTCATTGTCTATGGACGTAGACGAGTGGGCAAGACATTCTTAGTAGACGAGTATTTCAAGCGCACATATGACTTCTCGTATGTAGGTGGGCACAATCTTTCCAATGCGAAGCAACTGCGCAACTTTGCCAAGGCTGTCAAGCGCTATGCCCATCTGCCCAAGCAACCGAAGTTTGCCGACTGGTCTGAAGCCTTTGATGCACTGACCGACTGGCTTGAATCTATTCCCGAAGAGCGTAAAAAGGTAATCTTCATTGACGAGATGCCTTGGATAGATACACCCCACTCGGACTTTGTGGAGGAGTTTGAGAACTTCTGGAACGGATGGGCTGCACGCCGACGCGACATTGTGCTCATAGCAAGCGGAAGCGCTACCAGTTGGATGATAGATAACATCGTAGAGAACCAAGGTGGTCTGCATTGCCGAATCACGAGCAACATTTACCTACAACCTTTCACGCTGCACGAAGTGGAGCAATACCTTCGCATGCGCAAATGTATGTGGGACAGATACCAGATAGTGCAGGCATATATGATATTGGGCGGTGTGCCTTTCTACTGGAGTCTGCTGGACACGCAGTTGAGCCTGGTGCAGAACATAGACCGTCTGTTTTTCCAGCGCAATGCTATTCTGAATATGGAGTTCGATGAACTGTACAATGCTTTGTTCACACATGCTGAACGCTATATACAGATTGTACAACTCCTAGCCGGTCATAAAGAGGGGCTTACCCGGAATCAGATTGCTGCAAGCACCGGTCTCGAAGGAAAATCGTTGACAACAATATTGAGAAATCTCGAACGCTGTGACTTCCTTCTGAAGTATAGCCAGCTGGGAAACAAGGTGAAGGATGCCATATGCCGATTGTCGGACTTCTATACGTTATTCTATCTACGGTATGTGCACGGCAACAACTCGATGGACGAACAGTGGTGGAGCAAACATTTCCAGACACATGCTGTAGAGGCGTGGCAAGGGCAGACTTTTGAGCTGGTGTGCATGCTTCACACGGATGCCATAAAAAGAAGGTTAGGCATTGCCGGAATAGCTACCGATGTAGCTTCGTGGCGATATGTACCGGCAAAAGACTCTGGCGAAAAGGGGGCACAAGTGGATATGGTGATATCGCGTGCCGACAGGGTAATCAACTTGTGCGAAATGAAATTTGCAGTAGGCAAATATCAGATGACAAAAACGTATGCCGACTATTTGCGTGACAGGGTGGAACTGTTCCGCACAAAGACAAACACGCGCCATGCCATTATCCCCACTATGGTTACCACCTATGGCATAGCCGATGGCATACATAGTGGCATAGCGCAACAAGAAATTGTGATGGATGATTTATTCTGAACAAACCTAAGAACAAATATGGTATAGTCTTTATCTACCTTCCGTCCCGGCGGATATATCTTATCCGCCGTTTTTTGAGTGTCAGGGTCTGCGACCCGAAATAATTACAGGGATTAACTTCGTTTTCCTCCTTTTCGCTCGCTGATAGAATTCAAGCAAGCTTGATTCTTGCTCGCTCATGCGTCGGTTGTCAAATCCCTACCTCA
>CAYRFX010000148.1:0-2032 GCA_964423665.1 uncultured Bacteroidaceae bacterium
CACGGCTGCCCCAATGCCGGGGAGCTCTATATTCTTCCACACAACATCTGTTGTTGTCCCTGCCACATCGCTGACAATGGAGACTTGTTGCCCTGCAAGAGCATTGACAAGCGAGGACTTGCCGGCGTTGCGACGACCGAAAATTCCTATATGGTAGCGGGCTGAACGTGCTGTTGTTGTCATATTATTCTCTTTTGCCATTAAAAACGAAAATCGCGTTTGCCCTCCTCTATTGCTTTGAGATATTTTGCTGCCGTGGCGCGTGCTTTTTCATTGGGAATATCTTGCAGAAGCCTTTCTATCATAGCTTCACCCTTGGCACGGGTGGCAGGAGAGGCATAGTCCATGAGATACTCTTTGAGGGTGAGCAGGGCGTTGGGCAGGCAACAATTTGATATCTGCCCGTTCTTGAGGAGTGTCATAAAGCGGTCTCCCGTACGCCCTTCGCGGTAGCAGGCGGTGCAGAACGAGGGTATATGATTGAGGGAGAGCAGCCAGGCGACAACCTCGTCGAGTGAACGGTGGTCGGCAACATCGAATTGTGCCGAATTTTCTTCCTCGCTCTCTTCCTTTACATAACCGCCCACGCTGGTGCGCGAGCCACCGCTTATTTGGGAGACTCCGAGCTGCAATACTTTTTCGCGACTTTTCACACTCTCGCGGGTGGATATTATCATGCCGGTATATGGCACCGCGATGCGTATCACTGCCACTATTTTATGGAATATTTCATCGGGAACAGCATTCTTGAAATCGGCGGTGTCAATATCATCTGCCATGCATAGACGGGGCACGCTTATTGTGTGGGGACCCACACCGTATGTTGCCTCCAAATGTTCGGCATGCATGAGAAGACCTATAAAATCGTAGCGATAGGTCTCGAGCCCGAAGAGAACCCCGATGCCCACATCGTCTATCCCACCCTGCATTGCACGATCCATTGCCTCGGTGTGATAGGCGTAATCTTTCTTGGGACCTGTGGGGTGCAACTGTTCATAGTTGGCTTTGTTGTAGGTCTCCTGGAACAATATATATGTACCTATGCCGGCATCTTTCAATCGGCGATAATTTTCAACCGTGGTGGCTGCTATATTTACATTAACGCGGCGTATTGCCCCATTTTTGTGCTTGATGCTGTATATTGTTTTTATACTCTCCAGGATATACTCAATGGGGTTCATCAATGGGTGCTCGCCTGCCTCCAATGCAAGGCGTTTGTGCCCCATATCCTGCAAGGCTATCACCTCGGCACGAATCTCTTCTTGCGAGAGTTTCTTGCGGCGTATGGTTTTGTTCTTTGCGTGATAGGGGCAATACACACAACCGTTCACGCAGTAGTTGGAGAGGTAAAGGGGAGCAAACATCACTATTCTGTTTCCATAGAATTTGTGTTTTATCTCGCGAGCGAGGGCAAACATCTCTTCTATTAAAGCGGAATCATCACATTCGAGCAACACGGCAGCTTCGCGATGGGTGATCCCCTTGCACAGGCGCGCTTTCTCCAAGATGCTTTTCACTAGTTCTCTATCGTTGGCGTGCTCTGCGGCATATTTTATTGTGGAGCGAATCTCGCTGTCGCTTATAAATTCTTCGGCTTTTAATGATTTTGCGTTATACATATTTTCCCCTTTAAGTGAGCGCACAATGGCCCTTTTTTGAAATTGAGGTGCAAGTTAATATTTTTTTTTGAAAAGAGCCACAGAAGCAGCAATTATCTTAGACACAATATCTCCTCCTACAGCATTATTACTCTTTTTTGAAGTTCCTCTATTCTGTGCATGAGTGCATCAAAATCTAAAGATTCACCATAAATAAAGAATCGTCTCATATCGGCATAATCATCTTGCCATGCCTCCATAGCCGATTCCGGTATCGTAAAGTTGATAGCTGTTGGGACATGTAAATCATAATTCACATACTTCAAAGCATAATATGTTTTACGATGTTCAACAATGGCATCATAAAGTTTGCGATTCGACAAGGCTTCTTTTCCATACTCCGTATCCATCAGTTTCTCCAAGTCATACAGATG
>CAYRFX010000149.1:0-2010 GCA_964423665.1 uncultured Bacteroidaceae bacterium
GACAGTGAGCAAAAGGCATAAAAATAAATCTAAAATATCGCTTTTAGAGATCTAAAAATGATGCTTTAGATTTTTAGATTTTTAAATAAAGCAACGCAATGCTAATTTCGCCTCGTCGCTTTGAAAAATATTGTACACTGTCAAGATAGAAGTGTAGCGACCCACCCCCGAAAAATGAGGCGTGGTGGATGGTAATAATAGAGTTAGAGTGAGCGTTTGAACGCTCACTCTAACTCTAACTTTAATAGTTCTGCTTATTTCCCTGTACCGTTGCAATGTTTGCATTTACCAGAACCTTTACATGACTTACATTTTTTATTTCCATTACATGCCATACATCTGGATTCTGATGCGCCGGCTTTAATCCAACCTGTACCGCTGCAATAACCACACAGTCCACTACCATGGCATGCATTTTTTCTGCCTGCACTACTTGTGGGACTGCACGTTCCCGTTCCTCCGCAGTATTTACATTTTCCCGTTTGTGCTTTGGCTCTTGACGAATGTGCAGAATTGCTTGAATTACTGCTATTGGTGTAAGTGTTAGATGTATTTGATGACGGAGATTTAATTGCGTCGGTGAGTTGCAAGACCGAGTTGCCAAGCCCAAGGAACACGTCCAAAGCACTTTCTTCATTCGCAGCTGCTGAAAATGCGGCCTCCCGGGCATAGTTTCGGTTTTCCCAGCCACCCCAAATACCGGTGATTTTATATTTATTATTTACATATTTTTTAATGAATTCTTGAAGACCCTCTTTGGTTTCGTAAACACCTAAAAAATGTTTTTCTTTATAATCTTTTTGCGGTTTATCATATATAATGGTATAAAATGACGAGTCGCTATATTTATTGTAAGAGACTTCAACGCTTCCAACAATATATCCTTTTGAAGCCATCTCTTTGAAATCGTTAAGCATCTGTCGCTCGTTTAAGTAAAATCGGTATTCCTGCGAAGTTACGCCTTTCATGTTATTATGTCCGAATCTCTCATGAGAAGCGCCAAGGTTTACATAAACTCCTTTCTTGTTTTTTCTTGCAACTTTCTTTTGGTTTAAGCCTTCCATATATGTTTGTTTGGTTATTGATGGGTCCTTTGTGAGGACAGCGTGCGAACTTTGATTGTAATTTTCAACAACATAACCCTTTTTGAAGAACTTTTTAGCCTCCCTTTTAAAATAGTATGGAGGGATATGAACATATTGCTGGGGCATGTCGCTCTCCGCTTTTCTGTGCACTACTACTAAGCCAAATTTTGTGGGAGCTACAGACATAACATGACGTCCTTTGTTCATAATGGATTTAACGTAATCAGCAGTTACGCCAATATCACATTTCACATCCTCGTATTCGGTCTCCATAGCGTGTACGACGAAAAAACCGTCCTGTCTCTTATCATCATCAATACAATGAGCACAGATGCAGAAAAGAAATAAAATAACAAATAATGATAAACGATGCATTGTTTTATGGTTTAAATTTAGGGAGGTTCTATAAATTCAATTTGCCATTAGCGAGTAGTCAGAACCTCTTTAAAGCTACCGCTAATGTGATTTTGTTTCCGCAAATTTAGCAAAACTTTTTCTAATTTTTTGTGAAAATTTCAGAGTTTTTCGAGAGGGGGGTAATATACTGTAAATCAACAACATATAGTGTTAATGTTTACACAGTTATCCACCTCTTATGGTATCTATAAATTTGTGTTAAGCGTGCTATGTTGTAGGTGAGGTTTGTCATTACTACATTCGCCTTTGCTCTAACAATGCCAATTCCCCGAAACACAAGACCGCCCATCGAACGCTCAATAAATCCAAACACGTGTTCTACGCGACAGCGAATCTTTGACTTAGAGCGATTGTTCCGTTTTTGTTCTTCGTTTAATGGGTGTCCTCTAAAACCTTTCTCGCAGATAATAGGTGTAACCGATTTGCTTACAAAGCCATCCTCCGTGCCCACATAACCGGCATCAAGCCAGAAGGTTTCGCCTGCGGCATCATTATCATCAACCAATTC
>CAYRFX010000150.1:0-1920 GCA_964423665.1 uncultured Bacteroidaceae bacterium
AATACTAAAATACAATGAAAAAGAGATTATTAACCTTGCTGTTTGCACTCACCACCCTGTGTGGATTTGCACAGGAGAAAATTTGGGACAATGTTGTTGTGGGTTACAGAACAAGCACAGTCTTTGATGTAAACAAAGTGTTGTTTTATCCCGATAGAACCGATGTGCTCTTACACTTGGATTTTCCTGCAGGCTTTCAGGCGAGGATTGCGCAGGGCACTACACTCAATGACGGTATAAGCAGTTATGCTTTGAAAGGCAAGAGTTCGGGAGAGTATGACGGTGCGCTGTGTGTGGAATATGACGCTCCTTTTGTAGTTCCCGCAAGTGGCGAGGTTGATATTCTGCTATCTTTCGAGCCCCTGCCTGTGGGCACTGAGCGCTTTACGCTCAATGGTTACGATGGTTGGACTGTGCAGAATATACGCAGTGCAGCCGACCTGCCTACAGGAATTACCGATACCTATTGGCGTAACAATGCCACAGGCGATTGGCTGATAGGTTTTGCCGAAAAACAGGTTATCTACGATTCACGCTTTTGGGATATAAAGTCAATGGCGGAGAAGCGTGGCGGTTACACTCTTACCGTTGAGAACGGCAGCGATGTGCTCGACATTAAGGTGGGCAAGATGAAGAAAGGCACACGCACAATCACTGTCGGCAGTTCAAAGGCCGTGAAGTGCAGCCCCATAACAACCGCCACATTGCCCGATTACCCAGTGAAGGACACTCGCGTGGGCTTTAAGGACAACGGCTACGCCTTGGGCGACAGTGTTACAATAATCGGTTGGCTCAAGGATATGCCAGCCGAGGCCTTGGAAAGAGGTGGCAAGGAATTTAAGGTGCAAGTGCATAATATAATAACTCGCGAACCGGCAGGCGGGAATTTCTACGATAAAATGGATTCCTTGGGACGTTTCATCATTAAGATGCCTTTGCTTAACACCTCACAGGTATTTATGGATTGGAAAAGGACATGGACGAATGTCGTGCTGGAGCCTGGGGAGACATATTTCTTTCTCCACGATTTCGGTACAGGGCAAAAACTCTTTATGGGTAAGGATACACGCCTGCAGAACGAACTACTTGCCTATCCGGCCTCTTTTATGAACGAACGTGTGGAGCACGACCATGCCACGCAGGAGCAGATGTTGGAGTTCCTGAATCATGTGAAAACCATGGGCAAGCGTCTGAACAGTGAACTGCAAGCGAGGGTACAGGAGCATCCTATGCTTTCGCGCCGATATATTGACTATCTCACTGGCTACTATCTTGTAGGAATGGGTGAAAGCCTTATGCAGGGCAGGTATAGCGTTGCAGGTGAGAAACTGCCTGCTGAATATATTGCTTTTGCCGATTCTGTCTGGAATGAACTGGTTACACCAATATCCACCGATGGCTTTTCAACTTTAAGCAGGCCCAAGAGCATGTATCGCGATTATGTAATCTTTATGCGTGATTATATGGATTATGTAACAGAGAATCTGCCTGAACAGGAAGGCACCGTTGCAAAGACATTGCAACGTCTTGCTGCAGAAGGCGCAATCTCGCTAAATGAGAAAGAGGACGATGCCGTGAATCGTTACGACGCAGAACTTGAACAGATGAAAACACGGCTTGCAACACTTGACGATGATGCAGAGAGACAAAAACTTATAAGCGAATTCAATAATAGTGAAATCGTGTATATTATAAATGATGTGTGGGAAAGTAATGCCGATGCAATAATAAGGGAGTTTGCTGTAAAGATTCCGCAGCGCGCGATTGGCAGTATTCCCAACAACAAGGAGATATACGATATTTATATGGCAGGCATCATATGGAACAAGATTAACAATCGCCGTACCGCTCTGCCGGCAGATGTGATAGAGTGGGCAGAAAATAATCTGAAATTGCCAGCAGCAAAGCAAATTGTTGCGG
>CAYRFX010000151.1:0-1919 GCA_964423665.1 uncultured Bacteroidaceae bacterium
TCCATAAATTACCGTGTCTTTTGCAAGTGATTGCAGTTTGCCCATAGGTGATTATCTTAAAATAGTGTCCCCTGCTCGCCGTTGTTGAAACGGCTGCGTCCCAAATGTTTGTATGCAAGGTCGGTAACCTCGCGGCCGCGGGGTGTGCGTTTAATGAATCCCTCTTTTATTAAGTATGGCTCGTAAACCTCCTCAATGGTGCCGGCGTCCTCGCTCAGTGCGGTGGCTATGGTGCCTATGCCCACAGGCCCGCCTTTGAACTTGTCTATAATAGTGCACAAAATCTTGTTATCAATCTCATCGAGTCCGTAACGGTCAATATTCAATGCCTCCAATGCCATTTTTGCAATGGAGTTGTTTATATGCCCGTCGCCCATTACCTGTGCAAAGTCGCGCACACGGCGCAACAGGGCATTGGCTATACGCGGCGTTCCACGGCTGCGGCGCGCAATCTCGTATGCAGCTTCCTCGTCAAATGGTACGTTCAATATATGTGCCGAGCGGCCTATGATGCCGGCGAGTGTTTTACTGTCGTAATATTCGAGGTGCATGTTTATTCCAAACCTTGCTCGCAACGGGGCTGTGAGCAGGCCGCTGCGGGTGGTGGCGCCAATAAGCGTGAAGGGGTTCAGGTCTATCTGTATAGAGCGTGCCGATGGTCCTTTGTCTATGAGGATATCTATGCGGTAGTCCTCCATTGCCGAATAGAGATACTCCTCCACGATGGGCGAGAGGCGGTGAATCTCGTCGATGAAAAGCACATCGTTGGGTTCGAGCGATGTGAGAATGCCGGCAAGGTCGCCGGGCTTGTCGAGCACCGGGCCCGATGTTACCTTGAACCCCACACCTAATTCATTGGCAATAATGTTGCTCAATGTGGTTTTTCCAAGCCCGGGAGGGCCGTGAAGCAGCACATGGTCGAGCGACTCGCCACGCATTTTGGCAGCCTCGACAAAGATTTTAAGGTTGCTCACCACCTTATCCTGCCCGCTGAAGTGGGAAAAAGATAATGGGCGCAGAGCATTTTCAAACTCCTTGTCGCTGTTTTTGCCACGAATATTAAAACCTTCGCTCATATTTTTGTTTTTTCTTCTTCTTAATTTATCAACCGCGAAGATAATAATAATTGCAATATTGTCGTTAATTTTTTCTTTTTATTAATTATCTTCGCGCCTGTTGAACAGCGATTGCTTGCTTGTTCGCTCAATTTTTATAAAAGATACAATCATGGTTCTTAACTACATTTGGGTAGCATTCTTCTTGATAGCGTTTGCAATAGCAGTGTGCAAGCTTGTTTTTATGGGCGATGTGGAGGTTTTTCCTGCGATAATGACCTCTACATTCGATACCGCGCGCACTGCATTTGAAATTTCAATAGGGCTCACTGGGGTTCTTTCTCTGTGGATGGGTATTATGAAGATAGGTGAGCGTGGTGGTCTCGTGGCTGCTCTTGCACGCCTGTTGAGCCCCGTGCTGTGCAGGATTTTCCCCGATATTCCCAAGGGGCACCCTGCCATGGGCACAATGTTTATGAATTTTTCTGCCAACCTGCTGGGGCTCGACAACGCTGCCACCCCCATGGGCTTGAAGGCGATGCAGGAACTTCAAGAGATTAATCCGCGGAAGGATATTGCCAGTAATCCGATGATAATGTTTCTTGTGTTAAACACCTCGGGTCTCACACTTATTCCCGTGAGTGTGCTGCTCTATCGTGCACAGCTTGGTGCTGCCAACCCCACCGATGTGTTTATCCCCATTCTCATAGCCACCACTGTCTCCACTGTTGTGGGTCTCATAGCTACAAGTATATATCAGCGCATAAACCTCTTTAATCGCACAATGATGCTCTTTTTGTTGTCGATATGCCTGTTTGTGGCGTTTGGCACTTGGGGTATGATGCAGTTGTCGCAGGTGCAGAT
>CAYRFX010000152.1:0-1825 GCA_964423665.1 uncultured Bacteroidaceae bacterium
GAAGGCCTCCGGTATTCGCATCGTTTGTGCTACCGAAAAGGGTAAAATTAACTACGCACAAGCCAATTTTACCGAGCCTGTGTGTGTAGTTATGGGTGCCGAGGATACCGGTATTCCCCACGAACATCTGGCTTTGTGCGACGAGTGGGTCTCTATTCCGCAATTCGGGAATATTGAATCTCTTAATGTTTCTGTAGCGACGGGTGTTATCCTTTATGAGGGTGTGCGTCAAAGGCATATGATGGAGAATAAGCAATAAAGCCGTATGGCTTTATTGCTTATTCCATTGTAAACGTATAACGTTCTTTGTATTCTCGTCTGTCTTGCAATGTGCCGAGGGGCGTTCGCCCACAACCCACACAATTTTACCGTCGGCATCGGTAACAATAAGCTGTTGTTCTTTTTCTATAATGCTCATCTTGCGGTCGGTCAAATAATCGCTTACCAGTTTGCTGCCTCTCATGCCGAATGGGGTGAAACGGTCTCCTTGTTGCCATGGTCGCAAGGTAAACGGCAGTTTTGCCTTTTCGCTGTCTATGGTGGCTGTTCTTTTGTCGCGCTCTATTTTCCCGTCAAACGGCTGCTGTGTACATATTATCATCCCTTGCGAGGTCTCTGTGCGGCTGTCGGGGATTATTGTAATGGGTTCGATTCTCTCTCTATCTTGCCTGGCTATGATGAATGTGTTGCGGTCCTTCACCACTTTCCATTCGTTGCAGATAAAAGAGCGTCCGCTCTCGCTGTCAAAGGATGCTGTTATCTCATTTATTTGCGTGCCGCAGAACCCGAAAGGTTGCAGAATCTCAAACAGAACGGCTTGCGGTGATACCTCTTCTTTTAGTTTTTCAATAGATACTATATTGCCATCTTTAACTCTTGCAATGCTCTCTTCAATGGCTTTCCGGTAAATTTTTTCAGCCTCTCCTATCCGTTCGGCTGTTTGCGCGATGCTTTCCGTGGCGGAGGAATTAATTTCTCTCATTAAAGGCAGAATTCCCAGGCGTATCTTGTTGCGTGTGAAATCTGTTTCAAGGTTGGTGCTGTCGGTTACAAAGCTCTCTCCTCGCCATTTGAGGTAGTCTAAAATCTCCTCTCTGGTTGTACACAGCAAAGGGCGTACAATGTATCCGTTCTTTGGTTGTATGCCATGTAGCCCTTTGATGCCTGTCCCGCGTAGCAGGTTTAATAACACAGTCTCGGCACTGTCGTTGCGGTGATGTGCCACAGCTATTGCATCTGCAGCAATTTCTTTACGATGATTCTCAAATGCATCATAGCGCAGCTCGCGTGCCGCCATCTCGATGGAGATGCCTTTTTCCCGGGCGTATGCCGTGGTGTCAAATTCCTCTATAAAAAGCGGTATTTTGTATCTGTCGCAAAGCTCGCGCACAAAATTCTCGTCGCGCAGGCTCTCGTTGCCGCGCAGGTGAAAATTGCAGTGCATAGCTTCGCATCTGTAGCCGAGCTTTTGCAGTACTATGAGCAGTGCCACAGAGTCGGCACCACCGCTGAGAGCTACCAGAATCTTTCCTTCTTTTGCCAGCAATCTTTTCTGTTCTATGAATTTTGCTACCTTGTGAATCATCTTTTATGCTTTGTAGGTTGCGAAGATAGGGTATAAAGTTGAAATTTCTTGCATTTTGTCTAAAAAGCTGTTGCTTTGGATAAAAAATGCTGTTTATTATTTGTCGTTTATGAAAAATAGCATTACCTTTGTGCTTGCAAATGGGGTATATGCCCTGTGAGCACCCGGTACCTTGGATGAGTGGCTTAGTCAGTGGTCTGCAAAACCATGTACGGCGGTTCGAATCCGCCAGGTACCTCA
>CAYRFX010000153.1:0-1733 GCA_964423665.1 uncultured Bacteroidaceae bacterium
AGCTATATGAAGAAAAGATAAGAGGGCAACCCTTATTTACTTTTGGGTCACCCTCATTTATTGTATTATTGATAACGTAACCTCTGTCCTATACGCAGAATTGTGCGTGAATTTATTCCATTCAACTTGAAGATTGTCCTTTGCGACACACCATGCTTGCGAGCAATGGTAGATACCGTCTCACCCTTACGCACCTTGTGATACTTTGGTTCGGGACCCTCTACAATCATCTTGCCGCTCTTCGCATCATAATGACGCATGCCGGGCTTATAATAGGTATAGAACTCCCCGGTCATTCTCTGATTGGGAAAATCGAAGAAGAGCGCGGGGTTAAGAGCCTTGCCCATAAGCACCGTTTCAAAGTGCAAGTGAGGACCTGTGCTGCGCCCCGAATTACCTCCAAGACCAATGGGGTCGCCCGCCTTCACATTCTGGTCCTGTGTTACCAACTTGCGCTGCAAGTGAGCATACACGGTTTCGAGACCATTGCCATGGCGTATAACCACATAATGACCATAACCACGACGCTGATATGAAGTGATGCGCACCTTGCCATCGAAAGCGGCGCGTATGGTATCGCCACGCTGCACCTTTATATCCAAGCCGTTATGCGCGCGACGACGACGGGGACGATAGCCAAATACATCGGTTATCTTAGTGTTGGTAGTGGGCATAACAGACTTGCGCAGGTCTATGCGCAAGGAATCGGGCAACTGAGCAGTGTAATGCACACCACTATTCTCCCATGTGGGATAAAGTTCGTTTGAAGGAATAATAAAACCCTCATTGAGCAATGCAGTGTGGAGTTCCAGCGAATCGCTCAGTTCCATCGGAGCATCAATGTTGGCAGGGAGCGGCATAGCGTCCTGAGCACGCACACCGACAAGAGCCAGCAACAGAGCCGCCGAAGCGAAAATACGTTTCATCATCTCCTCTGTGGCTTATTTGAATTTGATACTCTCCTCGCCACCATACTCAAAGGCTGTTACTGCCGACTCATAATCGAATAGCTCGCCATCTTTGAAGAAACGGGCAATCTCAATCTGCGCATTCTCCACCGAGTCGGAAGCATGAACCACGTTCTGCTCCCCACTCATTGAAAAATCGCCACGAATAGTGCCGGGGAGTGCCTTGCGGGAGTTTGTTGCACCAACCATAAGACGCACTGTATCAACAGCCTCTGCACCTTCGAGACAACAAGCGATTATGGGGGCAGCCTGCATTGAGGCTTTCAAATAGGGGAAGAAGGGGCGTTCTTTCAAATGGGCATAATGCTCGTTCACAATCTCATCGGTCATGAACATCATTTTTACACCAACAAGACGAAGTCCCTTACGCTCAAAGCGGGTGATAATATCACCTGTCAAGCCACGCTGAATAGCGTTAGGCTTAATAAGAATGAGTGTTTTCTCCATTTTAGCAATTTAATTTATACTTATAAACGCCACCTGATTTGCGGCTACAATAATGCATTATGAGGCGAAGATACGAAAAATCTTTGTAAAATAACGAATATTAAACTATTAACTTTTACTAAAACATACAAACAATATATTATTGAGAAATATGTATTGACTTTCGGTCTTCTTGCATTATGCGAAGTTGCTTGCACTCAGTGGGTGTGGAGGTAGGGAGCTTGACCCCTGTTACATTTTCGGGTCGCAGACCCTGACACTCAAAAAAAGAGGCCGGGTCAAAAGCATTTTTGGTCCGGCTTTGTTTTACTACCTGAT
>CAYRFX010000154.1:0-1682 GCA_964423665.1 uncultured Bacteroidaceae bacterium
GAAAGCAGAAAGGAGAAATAGTCCTTTCGTTGCTGCAAGTAATGTTAGTTTTCTTCTCATATCATTAATCTTTTATATATTATTATCTGTTATCTTATGGGCAGACACGTCGGTACTGCCCATACAATCTGTACTCTAATTTACATACTGAGGACAAAACGAAACATCCCCACAACCTTGTCAAGGCGTGAGGACGAAGAAGAAAAATGTATGAGATTATGCTAACGTTATGACTGAATTTCTCTTATCAAGAAATCTTGTAACATCTGTTTATTAGGCAATGAAAGCATATAAGTAGAAACGAACAAGTTATTGTCCATACCTGCAAGTGCATATTCCACCATTTTCTCACCTTTGCGGGTACATAGCAGAATACCCACAGGGGGATTGTCGCCTTCGTTCATCTCATGTTCTCTGAAATAGGAAACATACGCATTCAATTGGCTGAGGTCGGCATGACGGAATTCATCATCTTTCAGTTCTATAATCACATTGCAATGCAATATGCGGTTATAGAAGACCAAGTCTGCAAAATAGTATTCATCATCTATCAGCATACGTTTCTGCCTTGCTTCAAAGCAAAACCCTTTTCCCATTTCGAGCAAGAAATCCTGCAAATGAGTTATAAGGGCATTTTCCAAATCCGTTTCTGTAAATGCCTCGGGACGCAAATCCAAGAACTCGAATGAAAATGGGTCCTTTATGCTTAATGCAGGAGTGCTATTAATACATGTATTGGCCAATAGCAACTCCGGATTTCGGCTTATCCCTGCACGGAAATAGAGGCTCGACGAGATTTGTCTTCTAAGTTCCTTGACGCTCCAGCAGCACCTGATACACTCCGTCTCGTAAAAGAACCGGGCAAACGGATCATTGACAGTCATAATTTCTCGGATATGCGAGAAAGAAAGTTGCGAAATGATTTGCTCTGCCGGTGTAATGAATTGGTGCGACAGCGTCGCACTAATTTCCGAAGTTCCGTCCGATGTTGTCGGAGTTATTGAAGTCAATTGGTGCGACAGCGTCGCACTTTTCCCTTCCAGATAAGATTTAATATGCGGATAGTTGAGATAAAATGCACGAGATACCTTCAACAAAGTCTCGTTAATCCCTCGCTTATTTATTTTTTCCGTCAAACGCTTCAGGAGTTTCTCACCATATTTGGCACGGTCGCTTCCATTCTGTTCGTACTCTACAATGTAAAATCCGATGACATAGTTTCTGACTGTAGCAAACCGGTTGACCGCTTTTACACTTGCCGTATAAGCCGAGTTATGCAGTTGCACGAGCAAATCGGAGAGGTGGTCGAAAGAAAATGTTGTCTCATTTTCCCAGTTCTCCGGCAAATTGTATTGTACTGCAATATCAGCATATTGTCTCTTAGGGTCTTCCATAAGGATATGTTTGCTCTATTATATGATACAAAAATACAAATCCTTTTTCAACCTACCAAGGACAACTCTTCTATTTTTTCTTCTTTCGTCTTGTATCAGCATGTCAAAGAACGCGTTTAGCGAGCGCAATGCAAGTTTACTTGCAGATTGCTCAGTGGCAATGCGGATGAGCATTGCTTGCGACGACGGAACATTTATGTTCCCAAAGGAGTGCGACTCCGTCGCCTGCGTTTTTCAGCGAAACTAAAGAACGACGAGCCGAGAGGAGAGGGAAAGTTTACTTTCACT
>CAYRFX010000155.1:0-1678 GCA_964423665.1 uncultured Bacteroidaceae bacterium
AGGAGGAATGACAATGGCCACAACAATCATTTTGTTTGCTATCCTGCTGGTTTTCATTGGTGTTTTCCTGAAGGAGGGATAACAACGCGGTTTGAAGACATGACGCCAGAGACACGGGAAAAGGTGCGCAGACTGCGCGGAAAGCTGTGCAGTCTGGCGGAGGAATACAAGGGCGTATGCCCGAGGGTGTGCCAGGCATGCGAAAGCCCATGCGTACATGGACGGGAGCTTTTGAAAATTCTGAAAATGGAACGGGAAACGCCAGAGAACAGGAATGGCGTGTTTGAGCCGGTGCATCATTCACGGGACAGAATTACGCAGAAGATCATCAGGGCGATGAACAGGAGAAGCAGATAAAAAGCAAAAGGACGATGACCCATGTGTGATCAAAACCAAACCAACAGCGAAATGCTGAGCGTGACGGAATACGCCAAACGCCATGGCAAGAACAGGAATACCGTGGTGTACTGGTGCAAAAACGACATGATGCCGGGCGTGAGAAGGATACCGGCAGAGCATGGCGGATTCTGCCGGTACAAGTACATGATCCCGGCAGACGCCAAACCGAAGAAGAAGGAGCCAAACATCGACCGGGAACCGGGCATGATGACAACCAGCGAGTTTGCTAAAAAAATGGGCGTAAAGACATCGCGGGTGCTGAAGTGGTGCGAAAAGGGAAAACTGAAAGGGATATGCAAGGTGCCGTGTGCTACAGGTTTCCGATATCTGATCCCGGAGAACGCGGAGCCGGAAAAGAGGTTTTATCCGCAGCAGAAGAAAACGAAGCCGCCCAAACCAAAGCCGCCGGAACAGCAAAAGGCAAAAAAAGTGTGGACGGAACGAGAGATCAGCCTGCACATTCGCCGGTACTGCGGTACACGAACCTATCAGAAACTGTCTCAGGAGCTGGGAATGAGCGTGGAGGAAGTGCGGCGAAGGTATGAGCGGCTGCACAGACTGTATGGTATATGATCAGCCAAAGGTGCAAGGGGTGCAGGGCATACCAAATGGGATGGTGCGAATATGACGCTTTGACGGATACGGTGTATCCGGTGGATGAAACGATCTGTGCGGAAAGGGAAGGAACGGAAGATGACCATCAACGAATACCAGACGCTGGCCATGAGGACGGCAGAGGAAAAGGGCAGGACATGGAGCAATGTGGCGCTGGGTCTGTGCGGTGAGAGCGGAGAGGTGGCCGACCTGGTCAAGAAGTATCTGCATCAGGGGCACCCGATGGATCTGGCAAAGTTCATGGAAGAACTGGGGGATGTGGCGTGGTATCTGGCGCTGGGTGCGACGGTGCTGGGTGTGCCGCTGGAAACTGTGCTACAGGCAAATATAGACAAGCTGTTGGGCAGGTATCCAGATGGTTTTGATCCGGAACGCAGCATGAACAGGGAGGAAAAGCAGTGACCATCATGCAGCAGTGGAAGGACGCATCACCCGTTCCGACGGAATCAAACGAACAGCAGACGCTGTTTGAGTGGGCCAGACGGATGGAGGGAAAGTGGCCGGAGCTGAAAATGCTGTATCACATCCCCAATGAGGGCAAGCGCAGCGCAAGGACAGGCGCAAGGCTCAAGGCGGAGGGGCTGAAAACGGGTGTGCCGGATATCTGCCTGCCGGTGGCAAGGGATGGACATCACGGGTTGTACATCGAACTGAAACGCAGGAA
>CAYRFX010000156.1:0-1657 GCA_964423665.1 uncultured Bacteroidaceae bacterium
ACTATGACATACGACGAAACAGTCGATTATCTCTTTAACTGCGCACCGCCCTTCCAGCAAGTTGGCGGTGCGGCTTACAAAGAGGGGCTGGCAAACACCATTGCAATAGACAACCATTTGGGCAACCCACACCGCAAATTCCGCACAATACATGTTGCGGGCACAAACGGCAAAGGCTCTTCGTCGCACACCCTTGCAGCCATTCTGCAATCAGCAGGCTACAAGGTGGGGCTTTACACGTCGCCACACCTCATTGATTTTCGCGAACGCATAAGAGTGAACGGGATACCGGCGAGCAAGCAGTATGTCATAGATTTTGTAGAGCGCGAAAAGGATTTTTTCGAGCCGCTTGCACCCTCATTCTTTGAGCTGACAACAGCAATGGCATTCAACTACTTTGCGCAAGAGCAGGTTGATGTAGCTATAATAGAGGTGGGGCTCGGTGGCAGGCTCGACTGCACAAATATAATTGCCCCAGACCTCTGTATAATAACAAACATAAGCCTCGACCACACACAGTTCCTTGGCTCCACCCTTGCAGAGATTGCGGCAGAAAAGGCAGGAATAATCAAAAGGGGGACACCTGTAATAATAGGAGAAACTACAAAAGAGACAAGAAAAGTCTTTACAGAAAAGGCAATAAAAGAGGGAGCACCAATAATTTTTGCACAAGAGGAGGAATGTTTAATATCCGCCATACACGCACAAAACAGAATCATATATACCACAGCCGATTATGGAACCTTTGAGGGCGAGCTCTGTGGCGACTACCAGCAAAAGAACACAAATACCATACTCGCAGCCCTGCGCGAACTTTCAAAGAGAGATTACAGATTCACAGCCAAGAATGTGGAAGAAGGATTCGCCAACGTGTGCAAACTCACCGGGTTCATGGGGCGTTGGCAGAAAATCAGCAACACTCCGCTGACAGTGTGCGACGCCGGACACAACATTGGCGGCATTGAATATATCGTACAACAACTGGCGCGCCAGGAGTGCGACACGCTACGCATAGTATTCGGCATGGTGAGCGACAAGGATATCACCACCGTTCTCTCCATGATGCCCCGCAACGCCGTATATTACTTTACACAAGCAAGCATAAAGCGTGCCATGCCTGCCGAAGAGTTGCGTGAAAAGGCAAAAAATCACAACCTGCACGGCAAGAGCTACCCCACCGTGGGCGCAGCCCTGCAAGCCGCGCAGGAAGAGGCCTCAAACAACGACTTTATATTCATCGGTGGAAGTTGCTTTATTGTGGCAGACCTCCTTGCCGACATCTCCGCTCAAAGTGAATAACACTTTATAACAAAATACCTCGTCAAACAAGGAAACGGAGAGCCGGCAGGTAATTTTTCAAAATAAATCAGAAGAGTTTCTAAAAATTCCACCACATTTTTTTGCGGTAAAACATATTTTTATTTTATTTGCAATATTATTGATGCAAAATAGGGCGCAGCTGCACGAGTAACAAAAACACTCGCATCTTTTGCCCCCATTTTACACCTTTGTAATTTTTAAGCAAATAAAATATGAGCTGTACAGAAAACTTATCGCAATTAAATGCCGCCGATTTCAAAAAAAACGTAGGCGGCAAAGAGACAGCGCTGTTCATTCTTAAAAACAAGCAAGGCAGCGAAGTTGCAATAACCAATTA
>CAYRFX010000157.1:0-1626 GCA_964423665.1 uncultured Bacteroidaceae bacterium
TAAACGAGCTTGATGCTCTTGCAAATATCGATTTTGAAACACGCTACGAAAAAGAGACCTTCAGGCAACTGCAAATGGTGCGCATAGGCACCTGCGGCGGCTTGCAGGAGTATTGCCCCACAGGCTCCTTTATCTGCTCGGTGAAATCGGTGGGCTTCGACGGTCTGCTCAACTTCTACGCAGGACGCAACGAAGCATGCGACCTTGAATTTGAAGAGGCATTCAAGCAACATCTTAATTGGTCGCCACTCCTTTGCGCCCCATATACCATTCCCGCCGATGCCGAGCTTGTGGAGCGCATAGCGCAAGACAATATGGTGCGTGGCGTAACAATCTCATGTGGAGGCTTCTTCGGGCCGCAAGGTCGCCAATTACGCGTGCCCCTTGCATTCCCCAAACAGAACGAGCTTGTCGAATCATTTGAGTACAAAGGACAACGCATAACAAATTTTGAGATGGAAAGCTCGGCGCTAGCAGGCTTGGCTGCTCTCATGGGGCACAAAGCAGTAACCGTGTGTCTCGTTATTGCAAACCGCCTGGCAAAAAAAGCAACCATGGACTATAATGAAAAGATGCGGGAACTTATATTAACCGTGCTCGACAGAATCTGATACCCCTCCAAAGAGGCTGTGTGGGCTTTCTGCACAGCCTCTTTTGCATACATAAACACACACCGTTTCAAATAACAGAATATGAAAGATACAATATGCGCGCTGGCGACTCCACAGGGAGGAGCAATAAACATAGTAAGAGTAACCGGCCCCCACGCCATAAGCATTGTGGATAAAATATTTACACCCCGCAAAGGAGCACCACTTGCCGCGAGAAAAACACACACCGTGGCATACGGCGATATATATACCGGTCCCACAGAAGTGCTCGACGAAGTGCTGGTAACAATAATGCGCGCTCCACACAGCTACACCGGCGAAGATAGCGTGGAGATAAGCTGTCACGCATCACCCTACATCACCCGCCAGCTGCTGCTCACCCTCTTTGAACAAGGAGCACGCCAAGCCGATGCAGGCGAGTTTACCATGCGCGCCTTCCTCAATGGCAAGATGGACCTGAGCCGTGCCGAAGCAGTGGCAGACCTCATCGCCTCAAACTCCCGCGCAGCCCATCGCCTCGCCATGAACCAACTGAAAGGAGGCTTCAGCGAGCAACTATCCCATCTGCGCGACAAACTACTGAAACTCACCTCACTGATGGAACTTGAACTCGATTTCAGCGAAGAAGACGTCGCCTTTGCCGACCGCACACAGCTCCTCTCCCTTTGCAACGAAATTGAAGAGGTGATGAGCAAACTCGCACAATCGTTCAGTATCGGCAATGCCGTGAAGAACGGAGTACCCGTAGCAATAGTAGGGGAGACCAACACCGGAAAAAGCACCCTGCTCAACGCACTATTGCACGAAGACCGCGCCATAGTGAGCGATGTGCAAGGCACCACCCGCGACACCATAGAAGGCATCATGACATTAAGCGGCACAGCCTTCCGCTTCATCGACACCGCCGGTCTGCGCGAAACCTTCGACGTCGTGGAACGAATGGGAATAGAACGCACACTCGAACAACTCTCAAAATCCGATATCGCACTCTGGCTTATAGACCCCACGCAAGCCC
>CAYRFX010000158.1:0-1578 GCA_964423665.1 uncultured Bacteroidaceae bacterium
TTCCGCAAACCCGAGCCTTACAAGGGTAAAGGTGTTAAGTTTGTTGGCGAGGTTATTCGTCGCAAGTCTGGTAAGTCGGCAGGTGCAAAATAATTTAGTAAAATCGTAAGTATATGACAACAAAAATAGAAAGACGTACCAAGATTAAATATAGAGTGCGCAACAAGATTTCTGGTGTTGCCGAGCGTCCTCGTATGAGCGTTTTCCGCAGCAATAAGCAAATCTATGTTCAGATAATTGATGACCAGAAAGGTCAGACATTGGCTGCTGCATCTTCGCTCGGTCTTGAGGCTATGCCCAAGAAAGAGCAGGCTGCAAAGGTTGGTGAGATGATTGCTAAGAAAGCGCAGGAGGCCGGTATCACTACCGTAGTCTTCGACCGCAACGGTTATCTTTACCATGGTAGAGTAAAAGAAGTGGCTGATGCTGCACGTAATGGTGGTCTTAAATTCTAATGAGTATGGCAATTAATAATAGAGTAAAAGTCGCAAACGACGTTGAATTGAAAGATAGATTGGTTGCTATCAACCGTGTAACCAAGGTTACCAAGGGTGGTCGTACATTCAGTTTCGCAGCAATCGTTGTTGTGGGTAACGAGAATGGTATCATCGGTTATGGTCTTGGCAAGGCAAGCGAGGTTACTGCTGCTATTGCTAAGGGCGTAGAGGCTGCTAAGAAGAACTTGGTTCGCGTTCCCGTTCTCAAAGGTACTGTTCCCCACGAGCAGTCGGCTCACTTTGGTGGTGCCGAGGTTTTCATCAAGCCCGCTTCTCACGGTACCGGTGTTGTAGCCGGTGGTGCTATGCGTGCTGTGTTGGAGAGTGTTGGTATTACCGACGTTCTTGCTAAGTCTAAGGGCTCTTCTAACCCTCACAACTTGGTTAAGGCTACAATCGCTGCATTGAGCGAGATGCGTGATGCACGCATGGTTGCACAGAACAGAGGTGTAAGTATGAGTAAAGTATTTAACGGATAAGGAGGAATATTAATGGCTACAATTAAAATTAAACAAGTTAAGAGTCGCATTGGTGCTCCTAAAACTCAGAAGCTGACACTCGATGCTCTTGGTCTTACAAAGATGAACAAGGTTGTTGAGCGTCCCGATAACGCTTCAATTCGTGGAATGGTAAAAAAAGTTCAGCATTTGGTTGCCATTGTTGAAGAGTAATTAATTAAAAAAAAGATTTGGCTATGAAATTAAATAATCTTAAGCCTGCCGAAGGCTCTGTCAAGGCACGCAAAAGAATTGGACGTGGAACCGGTTCGGGTAGAGGTGGTACCTCAACTCGCGGTCATAAGGGTGCCAAGTCGCGTTCTGGCTACAGCAAGAAGATTGGTTTTGAGGGTGGTCAGATGCCTTTGCAGCGTCGTGTGCCCAAGTACGGTTTCAAAAATATCAACCGTGTAGAGTACAAAGCTATCAACCTTTCAACTCTTCAGGCTCTTGCCGAGGGCAAGTCTTTGGAGACTATCAACATTGAGGTATTGGTAGCAGCAGGTTTCATCTCACCCGCTCAGTTGGTGAAGATTCTTGCTAACGGTACTTTGACAGCAAAATTGACTGTAGAGGCTCATGCT
>CAYRFX010000159.1:0-1560 GCA_964423665.1 uncultured Bacteroidaceae bacterium
GGCGAACCCGAAAAAACGCATAAACCAATCTTTGAAGGTACGCTTTTTTTCTTTTTTGTTGCTCTTTTGGTGTGTTACAGGTGTTTTGTCGGTACGTTCATCGAGATTATCATCTTCTTGCTCTATTGCTCCGAGGCGATTTTGTGTGCTTTGTTCTTCAATTTCTTTTTTAAGTTCGTCGTAGTTCTTGGGTTTGTCAATGCCGAATGTTTCGTAAAGCCAATCATCGCCTATGGGGAGGTTGAAATTGGTTTTAAGTTGGGTGATGATGTTTGCCTTTGCCGTAAGGTCGATGAATTTTGGCTCGGTAAAAATAAATTCACCACCTGATGTGTCAATGCCTAATGTGCTGAATATCTCTACCATATCGAAGTTGAGAATATTCAATATAAAACGTTGGTCGGATTTAAGGATTTGATCCTCACCTTTCTTGTGAACAGTGCCTAATGCCTGTGTGCCGTTGGCTTGTGCCTCTGTGGTAAGAGTGTTGCCAAGTATTAATTTGGAAAGTTCCATATTGCAACGTTCACATAGTCGGTCGTAAACATCGGCACTACCTGTCTTGTTGCCGGCTTCAACAAGATGCAGTTCTGTATCCTTGGCGTGAACGAATACGGCAAGGCTGCCGGCATTTGAAGCGTCGTTAAGGGCTCTTTGGCGCGACTCATCATCGTCGGTCTCGTATATATACTCCTGTATAGGCATTCCGAATACTTCGGAGAATTGTGCCCAGTCACCACTTGTGTTGCGTTTGTATATTACCCAAGGAGCAGCCTTAGCGAGCAGACCGAGGTCGTTGTCAGAGCCAACAAAAAGAAGGTCCGGGTATTCTTCCCAAGATGTACCTGTTATATCTGTTTGGTGTCGCAGAATAAGACGGCGTACAGGATCGACGTGTTTGCGTGGAATGAGGTCGTAATCAATCCAACCGTCGTTGTCTTTATAGAATTGCATCAGTGAGAAACCGAAGAAACGTACATCTATCAGGTCGCCCACAAGGCGATAAAACCAAGGCGAATTGAGTTGTGCGTTTATCGTTTCATCGGGTTTGCCGTTGCGTACAAATGAAATTTGCGAGGCACGTATGGTGTCGCGACGGCGTTCTATTGACGATGTAAGGTGTGTATCCATAAGGATATCGCTATATAGGTCGTAGAGTTTGTAACGGCGCGAATAGTCGATATTCTCGGCAGACTTTATAGCGGCTGTATAGTCGGCAATGTCTATACCAAAACGCTTTGGCTGTGTAAGTACAATGGTGTTGGGTTGTCTTTGTCCCGGACGCGGTACATTACCTCCGACAGTTATTTGCCCGGCTCTCTTTTTTTTCTTGCTCATATTAGAAATGGTTTACACGTTTAGGGTTACTCTTTACAAGGAATGTTGATTTTTCTGCCCGTTCCTCTTCGGGCAACAGTGGCGCGTCGGCTATTGATATTTTCTCGTTAGCAACTTGGCGCATCCATTCGACAGCGCGTTCATAGCGACTTTTTCGTATCTGCGACAGTTTCTGTGGGTTGTGAATGCAGAAAATGTGATACACAGCAATATCGACAACCA
>CAYRFX010000160.1:0-1517 GCA_964423665.1 uncultured Bacteroidaceae bacterium
TTTATCGGTGAGTTTCTATGAAACGAACCAATGACACCTGTTTATCGGTGAGTTTTGTAGCAATATAAAAACTCTCCCCCTAAGTTAGGGGGAGTCCCGCAGGGGAGGGGGTCTGTTAATCGTACCACTCACAGCACGGGTGGCTAAAAGCAGAGCGAGCGCGGAGGGAGTGTTTTTTTAGACAGAAGAACAAAAAAAAACAAAAAACAGTGCTCCTCTTTTTTGAAATTAAGAGGACGGCGCGGAGTTGTAGCGCTGTACTGCTTCCATTGTCGTTTTTTAACCTTCTTTTCGTACGACGAAAAGAAGCAAAAGGCACAGCACCAACGTCGCAGTCGTTTGCCCCTCGGCTCGTGAATTGCGTTGCAATATAACTCGTTCGGTGCAAACTTGCCAATCGCAACTATTCGCAACGCGGCGGGGCGGAGCAACTAAACGAAAGTTTAGTCGATAATGCTTGCAGCATATGGTCGCGCGTAGGGCAGTTATAGTTGCCCCGCGCGGGTTGCGTCCAAGCAAGCATTATCAACTTTATAAGATGCTCAAACACATCTCCGCCTATTTCCTTGCGTTGCTCGGTTGCTCATTGTGCTCCATTACGGTGCTGTATTTTTTTGAAATTACTCTTGCAGTGTCGTCTCACTCTGTTTATAGAGGGACGAGTGCGAGCAAAGCGAGTGCGGAGGGAGCACTATTTTAGGCAGAAGAACAGAAAAGCAAATGATTCAACCGCCACCCCACCGTAGGGGCAGGTCCATGTGCCTGCCCAAGAAAATACAGAAGCACAAAAACAACAAATGGTCGGCAACAGCCGACCATTTGTTGGAATATCTTCAATGAAAAAATTATTTTACAATAACAGTTTTGCCATTGATAATGTAAACACCGGGAGAAGAAGGCTCGGTAATCTTGCGACCTTGGAGGTCGTAGATAGCATCATCCTCACTACCCTCTTCAACGATGTCTTCGATGCCTGTTGTGCCCTCAATCCGGAAACCATAAGAAGCAGCAGCGTTACTACCTGCCGCCTGAGTCATATAAGCCTTGTTGGCAGAGCACTTGAAGTAAGTACCGGTGTTACCAATATATTTACCGGTTTCGTCATACTCCTTATAAATCCAGTAGAAAGCCTCATTTTCGCCAATGGTCAATATCACGTAAACGTTATTGCCGACCTCCTCGAGATAAGTATCTATGAGTTTTCCATAAAGCACTTTATCCAAACCATCTATAAGAGTAGCATCAAATGCCTCGGTAGTATAAGTAAACTCATAACCGGTGGTTGTAACCTCCAATGCATTGGCTGCAACGCTGCGACCAATAACAACAGGAGTATATGCAGGAATGATACCGTTCAAGTCGCGCAGCTGAACATAGCCGTTGCCGGGATCGTGTGCATAATAAGCAACGAGGTCACCGGGAACTTTTACGGCATAGGGCAGATAGAGAGTAGCCCAGTTGTTGGTGCTCTTCATTGAGAGAGTGTAGCTGACAGTAGCATCTGTTACCTCCTCAAA
>CAYRFX010000161.1:0-1477 GCA_964423665.1 uncultured Bacteroidaceae bacterium
TTGGTTATCCTGTAACAGTGCCCGAGGGTGTTACTGCCTATATTATTACAAACAGCGCAATTGTTGAAAATACGATTGAACTCTTTGAGTATGCAACATCGGGTAGTACAATTCCTGCAAACACTCCTGTAATTCTTATAGGTTCAACCGAGACTTCAGCCGGTCGTGAATTCAAATTCAACAATAACAGCGTTGTTGCTGTTGATGATGTAACAAACCTCTTGGGTGGTACTAACTACACAACTTATGAGAGCTGCTTGGACGAGAATAGCAATAATGTGTATAACATCTATATGCTCACAAGAAAGAGCGGAATTGTTGCAATGCGTTGGATGTATGAGAACTACGATGCAGATCTTAACAATACCGGTAACAATGATGATGGTGGCTATGTTAAATGTCCTGCTAACAAGGCGTACATTAAGCTTGGCGGTACATCGACAGCCAGCCTCTCAACCGAGTACTTCTTTGGTTTCTTCGGTGGTACTACCGATATTGACAAGGTTAATACCGAGGAGAACCCCTTGGAGGGTACAATCTACGACTTGCAGGGTCGCAAGATTGAGGAGGTAACCATGCCGGGCTTCTACATAGTGAATGGTAAAAAGATGTTTATTAACTCTGAGTTGTTGAAGTAAAAGTGTTATTTCTCCCGCCCTCTCTTGGGGGAGGGCGGGAGAGAATATGATAAATTTGATGAATATGAAGAAGAAAAATTATACAGGTCCTGTAACTGAATTTGTAGCTTTGAAGCCTATATATAATATTTGCCAAAATATGGTTGTAGGCTCGGATGACGATCGTGTCAATACTGACGATAGCGATATTCTTTCCAATGAACACTCCGGTGGCTCATGGGAGGATATCTGGGGCGCACAGTAATATACCCCAGGTACAAACACATATTCAGCCCTGCACTTATGTGCAGGGCTGAATATGTGCATTATAAATATGGAAATAGGATTTGAAAAAATTGCTGTTTTATGGAAGTAGGGCTATTTTAACTCCCCTCCGTCACTGCGCTACGTTTGTGCCACCTCCCCTCTGCAAGCAGAGTGGAGGAGCTATGTTCTTTTGTCTAAAATAGTGCTCCCATAATTTAGGGGAGCTGTCACGAAGTGACTGAGGGGTATAGTATCTGCTTGTGTTTTTATCTCCTCACCCACTGTTTTTTGTCTTTCTGTTCTTCTGTCAAAACTCTTTCCCACTCCCTCCGCGCTCGCTCTGCTCGTGCTCGTCCCTCTATAATCAGAGGGACAGTAATAATGCTTAAAACTCTTCCTCTTTTGAAAGAGGGAGTACCCGAAGGGTTCTTGTCTTTCTGTCCAAAAGTAACTCGTTCCCTGTTGCTTGAGGGTTGGGGATTATGTGAAAATTGTCCCTAAAAACAGGCGGATTATGTGAAAAATTCACTGTTTTATGGTGCGGATTATGTGAAAACTATTATATTTGCACTGTCTTTGTGCTATATAATAGA
>CAYRFX010000162.1:0-1394 GCA_964423665.1 uncultured Bacteroidaceae bacterium
GGGCTGTGAGTGCCAGTTGTGTAGAGCCAATTTCGCCGTCATCATCACGCGATATCTTCACACTCTTGATGGTAGCGTCGCCAGGTCGCTTGTTGGTGATGATGAAGCGGAAGGTGGCAGGGATATGTTCAAAAGCTATGCTTGCCGAGTTGTTCTTCATCTCCGCAGTTCCGCACATAAACATATAGTTACGCAGGAAAGAGGGATCCTTCAATGCTGTCTGAGAAAAGACATCGGGTATTTCGGCAGTGGCGTTTAATTCAAGCAGACTGAAGTCTGATTGGTCGAAAGGAGCGACAGCGTGCACATGTGTTGCGTGCTCCACATCTACTGGAACATAGTACTTCACCGTCTCAAAATTGGCACGGTTTGAATAGCCGTCCTCCTCTGCTACGGGTTCGATAGTCACAAGAGAGCCATATGTCTCCACTTCCTCTTCAGGAGGTGCCGCTGATTGCCAGGCACTCAAATATTTTTCGTCAGTTGCAAGACCGACCACAAGCCCGGCTCCATTCCCTGAATACTTTTCCCAATTGAAGAACAGGCTGCCGCTGCCATTAGGGTCGGCCCACACGGCACGCGTGGAGGCATCGGCAGTAGTAAAGCGAACTTTTACATACTCGCCGACAGGGGTATCGGGCACGATATCGTCTTGCTGGCAAGAAACAAAGAAAAAGGAGAAAGTAAAAAGGAGAAAGGAGAGATTAAGTATCCTTCCAGGCATTTTACTGTTTGTTCTTAATACCATGTTATTCATATTTCAGTTATTGTTTTTTGCTGTTTTAATACTTGCTGTTAAAAGAGCTATGAGTTCTTCAAGTTCTTTAGACAAAGAATTGAAATGTGCTTCTTCTATGATTTCACTCTCAAATAGTATGTCGAGCCAATATTGAGTCTCGTCAGCCTCTTTTAACGCAATGTTTAATTTACTTATAAAATCGGCCTTACTCTGAGCGTTGCGACATTCATGCAGATTTGCGCCTATACTTGTTCCGCTTCGTAATATTTGTTTACTCAATACATATTCATGCTTTTCTGAATCAAGAAACTTTACAAACTTCACAATGCGCACTGCAAAAGCTTTAGCCTTGATATGTGTATACTATTTTTCACTTCTCATTTCGCCCATAAATCCCCCCAAGCACCGCGGCGCTGTGCAGGTGCAATGAATTCGCTATCGCTGCTATCGGGGGCAGAACCTCCAAGCATTATATTTGATAACTCTAATTCTACAACTGCAACAACCGGTTGCGTATAATTCTGTTTTTCTTGTTTCATTTGGTTATAATTTTATTAGTTTTTACTCTGTTATCTTTGCTCTTTCCTCTGTACTCTGTTATCTGTTATCTTTGCTCTTTGACTTCGTCGAACCTGCTCTCGTTCGCTTTGTGCGT
>CAYRFX010000163.1:0-1321 GCA_964423665.1 uncultured Bacteroidaceae bacterium
CAATTAATCTTAAATTATATGCAGAAACTTTTTTACTTGCCAAATGAAACCTTGCTTTTTATATTAACTCCGCATTCTTAAAAACAGAAAGGTGGAGTTTATGTTAGACAAAAGAAAAAGACAGCGCAAGCATTTCAACACGATGCTTGCGTTAGGTAAGGCAAAAGCAGAACAAATGAAAGGGCGTGATAAAGCTATGTTGCAAAAGAAAACTGAATATTGGCAGGAGGTGAACAGCGAATGACGGCGGTAATCTACGCAAGATATTCCTCGGACAGTCAGCGTGAGGAAAGCATTGACGGTCAGCTCCGTGAGTGTATGGCATTTGCAGAAAGGCAAGGTATTTCCGTAATTGATACCTACATTGACAGAGCATTATCTGCCAAAACGGACAACCGACCGCAATTTCAGAAAATGATTAAAGACAGTTCCAAGAAGAAGTTTGATGTAATCATTGTTTGGAAGTTAGACCGTTTTGCAAGAAACCGCTATGACTCGGCTCGTTACAAAAATGCGCTGAAAAAGAACGATGTCAAGGTGACATCGGCAACCGAAAATATATCTGCCGGTTCCGAAGGCATATTGCTTGAATCGGTACTGGAAGGTATGGCGGAATATTATTCAGCAGAGCTTGCCGAAAAGGTCACAAGAGGGTTAACGGAGAATGCTTTGAAGTGCAAATTCAACGGTGGCACGGTTCCGATTGGATATGTCATTAACAAGGAGCAGATGTTTGAAATCGATCCATTAAAAGCTCCCTGGGTACTTGAAGCGTTTAAGTTATACTACAAAGGTAAGACCATTAAGGAGATCGTAACCTTGTTAAATGCCAAAGGATTGACAACTTCTCTCGGCACAAAAATATCCATCAACATTGTAACGACTATGCTGAAAAATAGGCGTTACATCGGTGAATATAAGTTTCAAGAGATTATTCACGAGAACGGTATTCCGCAGATCGTTCCAAAAGATTTGTTCAACAAGGTGCAGGAGCAGTTACAGAAGAACAAAAAAGCCGCCGCAAGGCACAAGGCCGAGGACGACTATCTGTTGACCACAAAGTTGTACTGTGGCAAGTGCGGTGTCTATATGACCGGAGAAAGCGGTACGGGCAGGAATGGTACAGTACATCGGTACTATAAGTGCAACAACGCAAAGTACAAGCACTCCTGTGATAAAAAGACTGTTAAAAAGGAATGGATTGAAGACATTGTTGTTCGCTACACCAAGGAAATGCTGTTGCAGGACGATGTGATTGAGGATATTGCAAACATCGTACTCCGTGTAGCAAGCACCGAAAATACATCTGTTATCCTTCTGA
>CAYRFX010000164.1:0-1313 GCA_964423665.1 uncultured Bacteroidaceae bacterium
TTCAACTTCAACAACATGGAGCAGTTGCAGGCTATTGTTATGGCTGCAGTAGAGACAAAGTCTCCCGTTATTCTTCAGGTATCGAGCGGTGCTCGCAAGTATGCTAACCAGACTCTTCTCCGCTACATGGCTGAGGGTGCTGTTGAGTATGCAAAAGAGCTCGGTTGCGCAAATCCCGAAATTGTTCTCCACCTCGACCACGGTAACTCTTTCGAGTTGTGCAAGTCTTGTATCGACATGGGCTTCTCATCAGTAATGATCGACGGTTCACACCTCCCCTATGAGGAGAACGTTGCTCTCACAAAGAAGGTAGTAGAGTATGCTCATCAGTATGATGTAACTGTTGAGGGTGAGCTCGGTATCCTTGCAGGTGTTGAGGACGACGTTGTTGCCGAGCACCACACATATACACGCCCCGAAGAGGTTGTTGATTTCGTAAGCAAGACCGGTTGCGACAGCTTGGCTATCTCAATTGGTACTTCTCACGGTGCCAACAAGTTCAAGCCCGAGCAGTGTACCCGCAACGAGAACGGTATCCTCGTTCCTCCTCCCTTGGCATTCGATGTTCTCGAAGGCTGTATGAAGGAACTTCCCGGTTTCCCCATCGTTCTCCACGGTTCTTCTTCTGTTCCTCAGGAGGAGGTTGCTACCATCAACAAGTATGGTGGTGCATTGAAAGACGCTATCGGTATTCCCGAGGAGGAGCTTCGCAAGGCTGCAGCTCTTGCAGTTTGCAAAATCAACATCGACAGCGACAGTCGTTTGGCTATGACCGCAGCTATCCGCGAGGTTTTTGCTACTCAGCCTGCTGAGTTCGACCCCCGCAAGTACCTCGGTCCCGCTCGCGAGAATATGAAGAAACAGTATATTCACAAGATTGTGAATGTTCTTGGTTCTGATAACAAACTTGCTCAGTAATTAAGAGCTAATTTCATATAAGAGCCCTGCATTTGCAGGGCTCTTTGCGTATATTCGCATTTTCTTGTAAAATATTTGTGGTAAAATAGCAACCCTGAAAATAAAGAATATATCGTATTTTTGTAGCAAAAATCATAAAACAAATATGGAGTTCTTTTTTTCAAGTGATCCGCAAGAAATAGAAAATGAAATTAAAAAACAAGAGTGCTATCGTCATTATTTCCCCAAGCTGATGGGTGAAAATGATGATACAAATTATATCCTTTTGGATTCTAATAATAGAAAAATAAAAGTTATAAATGTTAAACCAAGTGATAAGTTAGATAATCCAATAAAAAAAGTCATTAGTGTCCACTAAAAAATCGAAATAGTTCTTTGAAATGATTGATATTTAA
>CAYRFX010000165.1:0-1300 GCA_964423665.1 uncultured Bacteroidaceae bacterium
TATGCAAATCTGTGAGTTTTTGCATTTTGGATATACGATTTGGCAACCGTTCTATTTCATTACCTTGCGTTTCTTTGCTAAATTGCCATCGTTACTATTTCCGAGGTTTTCTGTTTAATGCGTTATGGTTCAGTTCAAAACGCAGAATTTCATCTTTTTTGCTCCGAGAACCGTAATTTTTCAGGAAAAGATTGTTAAGAGAGTGAAGGAACTTGTAAATTCCTCGCCCGTTGAGTTGATAATGGCAATATTGGCATTTATTTCCGTTAAGTTGGGCTCTTCTGATTGGACCTCTGCCGATGATGGCATGTTGCTGTTCCCGGCGGTGCTTATGCTTTCTATGTCGCTAAATACAATCTGCAAGGGAAAGTTGCGCCTTTTCTATTACCTCTCGCTTCTCTTTATTATATTTATAAATTTAGACGGCTATGTCTCGTTCTTAGGTGGTAAATTGTTTTTTATAAACATTTCGGCTGTATTGCTATTTTTGCTCCTGCATTCAAGGAGAGACGATGCTACTTTGGCTGTTGCAGGGTATAATTTTATTAGGAATATGCTTCGCTCGGCGATAGTTGTCTATTCGGCAGTTTTCCTAATAACGCTTATAATGGCGTCGATAGATTATATTTTCGGGGTGAAAACAATAGAATTTTTAGGCGATTTATACTTTTTTGCAATTCTTGTTGTGTGGCCGGTAGCATTTATCGATATGTTTGGCAAGAGTGGCGAGGTTTCACTTGGAAAGTTTCATGATATTCTTTTGTCCAAGATTCTTATTCCTGCACTTCTGCTCTATGCTGTAATACTTTATCTCTATTTTGCGGTTATTGTATTCAATTGGGAACTCCCCAAAGGTGGAATTGCATATATGACCATGATATTCATTGTGTTATCTATGCTTGCCGGTCTGTTGCGCAGGCTTTCTTCTGCCTCTATGTGCAATTTCTTCTTCAATAGATTATCCTTTATGCTCTTGCCGGTGCTTGTGATGTTCTGGGTTGCCGTAATATATCGTGTTTGCGAGTATGGCTTCACAGAAGCCCGTGTTCTGATTGTTGCTTTGGGCATTGCTATCTCGTCTGCAATATCGGTAATGTGTGTTGGGTGTAGTGGCAAGAGTTATTTTAGAGCAATGCAGGTGTTGCTGTTCCTTTTTGTGGCTACACTCTTTGTTCCGGTGCGTTATATCTCCGTGGAATCACAAAAGAGCAGGGCTGAACATCTTGTGCGTGAGTTAGGGTGGTCAAGAGGGTGACCCAAAAGTAAATAAGGGTTGCCCTCTTATCTTTTCTTCATATAG
>CAYRFX010000166.1:0-1237 GCA_964423665.1 uncultured Bacteroidaceae bacterium
CTTCAACGGGCAGCATCTTGAAAATGACTCCTTTGACCGTGAATGTTTGAGCATCGGGGGCGAACTCTAATGTTATGCTTTTGTTTGCCATAGTGGCGGTGACGTCTATTGTTTTTTCAGGCGATTTTTTACCACTGCGCATTGCATATACTTTGTGTGTGCCAAAAGACAATGTCGTGCTTAACGGGCTTGCACCCACTTTTGTTCCATCTATATAGATATCGTCGCCGGAGTGGTCGGTGGATATGTTCACTGCAACACCGGTCTGCATTTTTGCATTGCAAACGGTTTCTTGCATCTCGGTTATGGTTACTGTTTGGCTATAGTCGCTGCAACCTTGTTTTTTTAGAAGCACGCTGTGCTGCCCCACAAGTAATTGGTTGATGATATTGGGGGTGGTGCCGTGGGCATTTCCATCTATAAAGATGGTGGCTCCCATGGGGGTGCTTTCCACAGACAATGTTCCATATATGGGGGTGGGGTTGAGCACTATGGTTTGGTCTTTCCCTGCCTGCACCGTAATTTGCCGTGTTGCGTCGCGATGCCCGCTGAGTGTGGCTTTAAGGTCGCAAATACCTTCGCTCTGCTTCACAACCGCTGTTCCTGTGCCCAAAACTTTACCATCTACCTCTATCTGTGCTCCGGGAAGGGTATTTATGGTGAGCGTGGCAAAACGTGCCGATAGGGCGATATCGACGCTTGCAAGCTGCCCGTCGGTTACCGCTATTTCTTTGTTCACCGGTTCGTACATGGGCATTTGCAAACGTAGTCTATGGTTGCCGCTTGTCACTTGTGAAAGGGTGAGAGGGGTGGTTCCTGCCGGTTGTGTATCGTCGTCTATATATACAACGGCACCGGTGGGGGTCGATTTTACCTGTAACGACCCGAATGCCGGTTTCAACGACACGTTCAGCTTTGTTTGTGTTTCGGTTACAGTTGCCATTCCCACCTCGTTGTGATATAGTTGTTTCTTTATGCTGTATTGCACTTTGGTGCCTATGGGGTATTTCTTGCTGAAAGGCGTGTTGCCCAACCATTCCTCATCTATCCACACTTCGGCATCGGAGGGTGTGCTTTCCACAATCAGAAAGCCTGTTTGTTGGCGAATATCATTCTCCAACGATGTGCCATTCTTTAAGCGCATCTCATAAACCGTGGCCTCCTCCATGGTCTCGGGGAAAATGTATTCGCGCAAAATGCCCAGCGACGGGTGTTTAATGGTTATTTTGCGCACTCC
>CAYRFX010000167.1:0-1166 GCA_964423665.1 uncultured Bacteroidaceae bacterium
ATAAAGGTGGTCACAGGTATTCGACGTTGTGGAAAATCCACCTTATTGCAGGACTTCAAACAACATTTGTTGTTGGACGGAATAATGCCTGATGCAATTGTCTTTCTGAATTTTGAGGAACGTGAGAATGCACGTTTTACGTCGTGGGAAACGGTTTACGATTACATTATGGGAATACTTGCTCCGGCAAGCAAACGATACGTTTTCCTTGATGAGGTGCAAATGGTTCCGCATTTTGAGAAATTAGTGGATGCGTTGTATGTGAAAAAGGATATAGACTTGTATATCACAGGGTCGAACGCTTATCTTCTGTCCAGTGAACTGAGTACACTGCTTTCGGGACGATATATCGCCATCAATCTCCATCCCTTCTCCTTTGCTGAATATGTGGCGACATTTCCCGAAGAACGCGATAGTGGACGATTGTTCCGCCAGTATATGAATGGCTCGTGTTTCCCCGAGGCTGTGACCTTGTCAAAAGCGGCACCTCAACATGAAAACACCTATTTGCAATCGCTTTATGACACAGTAGTGGTGAAAGATATTGTACAACGCAACAAGTTGCGGAAATTTGACACTTTGCAGCGGGTACTGAACTTCGTGTTCGACAGTGTTGGAAGCGTTGTTTCACCCAATAATATAGCTAATACGCTGCGTACAGCCACACAAGAACCTTTGTCGCATAATACCATCCTTAAGTATTTGCGCTATTTCTCCGAGTCTTATCTCATCTATCCGGTGCGCCTTTTCAATATCAAGGGAAAGCGTCTGCTTGCCAGCAACTACAAATATTATGTGGTGGATCTCGGACTAAAGAATATTATGCATACTAATAGCCCTGTTACTGATTTGGGACACAAACTGGAGAATGTGGTCTATTTTGAACTCCTGCGTCGTGGGGGGACGGTCTATGCCGGGCGGACAGAGCATGGAGAAGTGGATTTCGTAGTGCAACAACATAACGGAACAAGGGCATATTACCAGGTGGCCTATACGGCTAATGACGAAAAAACTCTAAAACGTGAATTGTCGTCATTAAGGAATATTCGCGATTCATATCCTAAATATCTATTGACATTAGACTATGACACTTCCAATATCGACGGTATTCAAAGATTGAATGTCATAGATTGGATGTTGAATGTAAAGTAGCATAAAGATTTTTT
>CAYRFX010000168.1:0-1116 GCA_964423665.1 uncultured Bacteroidaceae bacterium
AGAATTGTTTACTCTCGCTATAACCCTGCACGCTTGTGTAGCGGCAGGTGCTGCTTGATGTAGTGAGGTCGGGAACAACCCCCTTGCGATTTTCATCTTCCCTGAAAGGAATGAAACAGGCAAGGCGGTTAGGCGAGGAGGGGTGGCATAATGCATTTTCATATGTCATGCCATACATATCCTTGAGACGTGAAATAAAGGTATCGTCATTGCTGTCATTTCCCGCGAATGCCTGACGCGACAAGAAACCTTCGTAAAAAATACCATGCTTGCCCTTGTTTGCCAATGCATGGCTTTTAGATTTCCAAAAGTATTCCCCGTCGCCACCGGTTATCTGTTGGGTCTTCTTTGCATCGCTTGTTATCACCACATCTTTGAAATATGCCATCTTTTCGGGGTGGGTGCCGTGCAGATATTCATTGTCTATCACAAGTGTGTAGTCTTTGTTATACGTTCCCTTTACAACCACATTAAGAACCCAATAGCTGTAGGGCAATGAGTAACGGCGGAAGATACTTGCCACCACATTTGATGCACTCAGCACATCGTTGTAAATATACAACTGCTCGCGCGCGGTTTCCTCTATAAGACTTTGGTCATGCAGCAACCTTTCATTTTCCTCGCCAAGGATTCTTATCCCATGATTTATACTGTCTATTTTATCGGAATATGTATATCCTTCAAAGAACGTAACATCAGAAGCATATTCCCACTCCTCCAAATAATCGAGTCGCAACTCACTTATTGGCGGGACATCAAAATAGTTCCGTTTCTTTTTGTGTGTAATGTCAATATTGTCAAGTAAAATATACTCTTTGGTCTTTGCCGCAGCATCTTGCCAGCCTGCCAGCGACTTTCCGGTATTGCGCTCCCAGTATGCCATATATTGTGGCTTGGGCGAGAAGTAGCGGTCGAGCACAAAACGATAGTTGAGACGGTCACCATGCCTTATAGTGGTCTTTGGCAGCAACGCTGCAATTCTTTTGCCATAGAAATCGCGCAGGTTTAGAGAGAAAGCAGCATTCTCGTCCATGCGAAACGCGCTTGTCAGCACAGTGTCGGGGTTATAGGCAATATCCATGCGCACAGCCGTGTAAGGCACAGGCGTAATCTTGT
>CAYRFX010000169.1:0-1071 GCA_964423665.1 uncultured Bacteroidaceae bacterium
AATGGAACATAAAGACACAGAAGTCGTGATACAGTTCAACTTGTTTGCGGTCCTTATAGGTAGGAGTAAAAGTTTGTAGGTCTGCATTGAGAAATCGCTTCAGTTGCTCGGTAGTCAGAACATCAGGCTTCTTGTCATCAACACAATGCTTCTTGGGATTGTAATCGGCAAACACAAAATCTCCTATCTGAGTTAGTGAGAATGGGACATCGTGGTCCTTGCTTGCTTTGCCCAGCACATTCCTGAAAGCCTTGGTCGTTCCTTTGTAGCCATCATATTTGGCAAACGTATGGGCGAGTCGCACACAAGACTTATAATTGAGGGACTGGAAGGTTAATGACGAAAAGCCCTTGATGATTTTACGGCACTTACTCAGCAACTTGGAATACGTCTCGAAATTACAACCCTGTTTCGCTTTCTCGCGCACGATAATCTCTTCCAGGTATTTCTCTACCAAGTGGAACTCGGACTCCGCAACAGGCTCTTCTGTGGCTTTCTGAGGGGCAATTACGCCGACCTGCTTGATAGGCTGGAAGAACGAGGCTACTTGACGCGCTGTAAACTCAGGGTGTTCAAACAACAGTTTTGTATAGGTGCTTTTGAACTCCTCCAGTGCTTTGTTGTTTTCGGAATAGGAAACAGCATTGGCTGAGAATCGCTCTTTGTCAGCGTTCCAATGCTTTGTCAGATTCGGACTGCCGGTCAAAAGATGTTTGACAGACTTATAATATCTCTCTTTTCCCTCACTTATTCGTAGGACGAGGGAATTGTCCTTAATAATGAATTTTAGCTTCACCATAACTCTTTTCTTGTTTCGTACCTAAGAATAGAAAGATGATGAACCAATGGTTTCAGCCAAAATAAACTTTCTTAATGCACACCAATGTACACCACAATGTACACTAACCAGGTCGTTCCCTCTTTTTGACTTTTTCGACCTTACGCAAATTATATTTTTCAAAAATCTGCGTAAGTTGTTGAATATCAGAGCAGATATGTGAACGATGTTTCAAATTCAACCTAACGAAAAGAGGAAGCTGATTTTCTCAACTTCCTCTTCAAGTGGTGCCA
>CAYRFX010000170.1:0-1063 GCA_964423665.1 uncultured Bacteroidaceae bacterium
TTCCCGCTTTGGCGGCATCGCTGTACAAATCCTTCGCAAGGCGTTTGTTTTTCTTGATGCCCCGCCCGTGGCGGTAACAATCGCCAAGATACACAATACCCTCGGCAACCTTATTTGTTCTCAGTTTGATAGCCCACTGATAAGCCTCCTTGTAGTTGGTGCAAGAGTCCTCATACCTCATCATATACAGCATGGCATCGTTGTATCCCATCTCTGCAGCCACTTTTGCCGCCTCGTGTGGCGTTCCAATCAGCGAATCTCTATCAAATCCTCTTGCCTGCATATATTTGCTATAAACAAATAGAGCCTCGGCATTCTTCTGCAAAGCAGATTTTCGCAACAAAGCCTCTCCCTCAATGCTATCCCCGTTCAAGAGATAAGCCTTCCCAAGCTCAAGTTCCGATGCTGCGTATCCCTGTTCCACCGCCTTTTCAAACCAGTGTATTGCAGCCGGCAGATTCCTTTCGGCTCCCACTCCCTCGCGATACATAACTGCCACATCGTGCTGCGCCGGTGCATAGTTCTTTTTTGCAGCCTTCAACATAAAGTTGAACGCCTGTTGCTTGTTTATCTTCAGAGCATGCCCGTCGCGATAATATTCCCCTATGCGGTATATTGCAGCAGGGTAGCCATACTGTGTAAGCTCGATATAAGTTGTTAGTCCCTTGCTGTAACGTTTTTGCTCGTGATACACCTCTGCCGCCTTGAACTCGTCATCGCATTGAGCCCAGAAGAGTGAATCTTTCAACATCTCCACAGAGCGCATTTTCAGGTTATTCACCCTCATTGCATCGCTCTCTTTTTCCACTCTTGTCTGCATCGTCTCATCATTGCTGTAGAAGGTATCTCCACACCTTCCCTCCACATTCACGGCAATGGCATCGCACTCGCTGCTGTTATAGAACTCCACAAGCAGCTTGCCGTCTGTCGGTTTCACTCGCGGGTTCCACAAAAGAGTGCGGCGGTGGTCCTTCTCTGCGGGAGCAACCCGGCTGTAGTCGGGTGAATAGAATTGTTTACTCTCGCTATAACCCTGCACGCTTGTGTAGCGGCAGGTGCTGCT
>CAYRFX010000171.1:0-1007 GCA_964423665.1 uncultured Bacteroidaceae bacterium
GCATTGCGAAAGAGCTACCTCCTTCACAGTAGAAATTGAATTGAACGTTGCAAATATAGAAAAAAGGTTTGGATTTCTCCAAACCTTCCGCGAAAAAATATTATCAAAAATATGATAAAACCCCTCAACATTCAATGCTGAGGGGCGGTGTAAAGATTGAGAATTGTTAGAAAGATACCTCTAACAATGAGTGTCCTATTTCGTGTATAGCTGCTAATATCTCTGTTTTCCTTGTATCAGACGGTTTCTTTGTTCCCTTTATATAACTTGCAAGCAGGCTCTGTTGGATACCTATCTTGCGTGCTACAGCTGATATGTTAAGGTATGGGTTCTTCAGAAACGCTGCCTGTATGCCGTTTGCCGGCTCTTTGGTATCATCGTAATAAAAGCTCTCATAACTCATATCCTCATCTATGGCATCCCAACGTATTCCATACTCCCACAATTCGTAGTTCTCTCTCTCCTCAGGAGAAGCCATCAACAATCGTGGATAGAAGAATAGCGATTGATAAAGGGTTTCACCTTTATCGTTTGTAACGTAGATACGTTTGTCTTCAAACCATAATTTAATAATCTTCATAATGTCCTCCTTTCTTTTTTTATTCACGAGGATTATAACTCCCCGTGAATCTTCTTCCATTCATTCAAAATGTGCTCTATGTTCTCTTCGAGAATGTACTCTGCAAGTTTCAACTCTTTTGGTTTCAATGTTGAACTGACCAATTTAACTTCTTCCCAAATTATGAACTTTGCTGAGCCGTTTGAACTCTTAACGTGAACATGGGGTGGTTGGTGTTCCGCTGTAAATATAAGGAACTTCAACCCGAATAATTCTAAAACTGTTGGCATGTCTGTTTTGTTTTTTGATTACACAGCAAATATAGGATATAAATTTATAACCACCAAACAAAAAGGATATAAATTTATAACCATTTACAAAAACCCCTCAACATAAATGCTGAGGGGCGGTGTAAAGATTGAGATACCCCTTGCGCGGCTCAACGCAA